>CALMMZ010000001.1 GCA_937868685.1 uncultured bacterium
GTACTGGTAATTTTGATAATTTTGATGTAACTCTTTTTGTGAGTTGAATCGTTGTAGGTTCTTTTTCATACACCTCATAGTCATAATCGTCATCGTCATCATATTTCTCCTCCATTGCAGCTTTTTTTGCAGCTTTTGCAACACGATTAGGTGTTTCGAAATTTTGATTCAGTAATTCTCCATGATTGCTTCGTGTATTAATGTTGTTTGATTCTGCAATTGCTTTTGAAGTTAATGGATTTGCTTTTGGTTGTGTTGGATCAAAAGATGGTTGAGGAATGGATTCGTGTCAATTGGTAATGTTTCATCAGCTTCATCTGGTTCTATTGATTCAACAATATCAGCAGGTTGAGTTTCAGTTGGATCAGTTGCTTGAGTATCAACAGCATTTGTATCAAGATTAGTCTCATCTATTGGTTGTGAATCAAATTGGAAGTCAACGAAAGGATCATTGGATGGAATATTTCCAAACCTGTCAGTGTCATCAACTTCTTCAACAACTGGAGATCGAAATGATTGACTTTGAATGTGACTTAAGTTTGTTGGAGGAGGATTATTCTGTCCTTGAAGACCCTTGGTCCAAATATATTCTGCCATTGTTTGCAATCCATACGTATTGTAATTTTGACGCCTTTCAATGTCTTTTAACTGTCCTTTGAGTTCTGAATGATTCAATTGAAGCTGTTTGTGAGTGTCAAATGATTGTTGATTGATGGGTTGTGGATCACTTCTCACCTCAACTTTTGTGACATTTGGAATTGCATTGAATCCAAATCCTCCACCACCACCCCCAGCAGCAGTTTGGTTTGTAAATGGCTTCGATTGTGATTGAACTTGTGGATTCTTTTTGACCTTCTTTTTCTTCACCTTTTTTCGTTTCTTGATTTCAATCACATCGTCACCAGATTTCTTTGATCGTGAAATGGCTGCAAGAATGTCTTTCAAACTGATTCCCAAGTCTTCGAGATCGCTTTTGTTGATGGATAAACTTGGCATCTATAAATTACACTAACAAAATATATTTGAGAAGTCAGATGGTTGCCTATGAATCACAGGATAAGAACTAGATTGAGATCTTCTGACCTTACGTGTTTTCACTGGTTCAGGTTCAGGTTCAACTTATGTTGTTGAATTAGAATCA
>CALMMZ010000002.1 GCA_937868685.1 uncultured bacterium
TGTATTCTTCTTGAATTACTTCAGTTTGGTCAGACTCTATTTTTTTTTTTTTTTCTTGTTTCTTAAATGGATTAAATTTATTGAAATTCATATATTTTTAAGAAGTATGACCTCCTTCAATTTTACCTTGTAATGTACGCAATTCTGCAAGCCACTTTTTCTCTTGTTCTGTATTTGGTGGCATTCCATGCCATTTGTAATCAAACTCGATTTCCGCAATTCCTTTTCCTGGGATAGTTCGTGCGATGATTACCGTTGGTTTTTCTACAATTGTTTTTGCCATTTCACATGCATCGATAATTTCTTGGAAATTATGCCCATTAATCTCGATAACATGCCAATTAAAAGATTTCCATTTGTCGGCAAGTGGTTCAAGTGGCATTACATTTTCTGTCATTCCATCAATTTGAATATTATTCCGATCAATAATCGCAGTAATGTTACTCAATTTTTTTCCTCCTGCAAACATAATTGCTTCCCAAGAATTCCCTTCTTGTAATTCCCCGTCTGACATCAGACAATATACTCGATTTTTCTTGTTATCCATACGGAACGCATACGCCATTCCAGACGCTTGCGATAACCCAGAGCCAAGTGGTCCTGAAGTATTTTCAATTCCAGGTAATGCGTGTCGTTCTGGATGACCTTGTAATCGTGATTTGAATTTACGGAGTGTTGCAAGTTCCTCAATTGGGAAATATCCTGCATGTGCCATCGTTGCATATTGTACTGGAACAATGTGTCCATTGGATAACAATAATCGATCACGATCCTCCCATTCTGGATTTTTTGCATCATGATTAAGCACATGAAAATACATCGCAGTAAAAACATCCGCCATACCAAGCGGTCCAGCTGTGTGTCCTGATTTTGCATCCTCAAGCATATCAATAATAGACATGCGAATATGATTTGCAGTAAGTTCTAAATATTTGATTTGTTCATCAGTAAGTGCCATATAATTTCATTATAACATATGAACAAAAATAGCCAATAAAAAAATTCCCCGTTCATTTTGAACGAGGAATATATGAATTAATTTTTGCTTTGAGAAAATTCTGTAGCAGCAGCAAAAGCTACCGAAGAATTTTCAAAAATAAATGGCATATTTTCAGGTCTATGTTTACAAACAAAAACCTGTTGTATTTTATTTACAAAAATACGATATACCACCGTGTTACCATTTTTGTCTTTTGAGAAAAAAATAAGAAACCCTTCACTTTTTTCTAACAAAGCAAAGAAAGAATTTCTATAATTTTTCTCCTGCTCATAATACAGCCAAGATAATATAGTATCTTGATCAAAAAACGAACATTCTTTTTTTCTTGAAAAAAGAGACAAATCTAGCAAACTTTTCACCTTTCGTATCATAATACTTTTTGTGACACTCTCTGCAACGAGAGTAAATTTTCCAGGTAATGATTCAAATTCACTAGTTACAATTTTTATTTGTAATTCTTTTTGGTGATTTCGATCACCTGTTGTAATAGATACAACTTTTAATAATAAAAAAAGGGTTTCTGTTTTTTCTAATTCTACAGTTTCCATAATTTTTATTTAATTTTTAAATGAACAAGATTGACTATTTTACACAGATTGTAATCTTTGTCAAGAAAACCACTTTCAGTAATGAAAGTGGTTTTCTAAAGTCCTGTAATTCCTCTTACCAACAACATAACCATTGGACTTACAAATCTCCATAATGCAAAGGCAACAATGAAAACAAGCACAAAACCATATTGATACAACCGTTCATAAACCCTACGCGCAGAAATAGGTAGTAACGCAGAGAGAATATGATGACCATCCAATGGCGGAATAGGTATTAAATTGAAAATAGCAAGTGAACAATTAATAATGACTGTTACCAAGAAAAATTGAATCATTTCTGGGGGTAATGGTAAAAATCGAATCGCAAAACCAAAAATAATTGCAAGTAAAATATTTACCATTGGACCTGCAGCTGCAACAAGTGCGCCCCCATATCGTTCTTTGAACTTGTTTCCCCGAATATTTTGCGGATTATATGGCACTGGCTAAAAAAAAAAAAAAATAACCGGAGACCCTGAAATAACAAATAATATA
>CALMMZ010000003.1 GCA_937868685.1 uncultured bacterium
ACCTTATTCACTTGGAAATTTTAATGGGTTTGATGATGATGAACACAATTGTATTTTAAATACAGGAGTTGATGAACATGGTCAAAAAGTCTATCAATCTGCTTTGGCAAAGGGCAAAGATCCACAAGAATATTGCGATAATGCTTGTTTATATTGGAAAGAGTTTTGCGAACTAATTTATATGTCATATGATATTTTTTATAGAACGACATCTGATGATCATAAGAGATTTTCACAAGAGTTTTTGTTTAATATAAGGAACATTTTATACCAAAAAGAATACAAGGGTAAATATTGCATCGGATGCGAATCTTTCAAGACGGAAAAAGAAATTAAAAATAAACGATGTGAATTTCATCCCAGTGTTGAGTTGCAAGAAATTTCAGAAAACAATTTTTTTTTCCCTTTATCTAATTTTAAAAAGATTGATATTGAAAATATACTAGTAGACAAAAGTCTTTTATCTGAGTTGAGAAATATAATTGAAAATTGTTCTGATTTAAGCATAAGCAGAGAAAGGGTTTCGTGGGGCATTCCAATACCATTTTCAAATCAAACGATATATGTTTGGTTTGAGGCATTATTAAATTATGTTTTTGCAACAGGATATAATCCTGATCTTTTAAATTTTAGTGATTTTTCAGAAAAGTGGAAAAACTCTTTGATTATATGCGGGAAAGATAACTTAAAATTCCAGGCATTTATTTTACCGGCTATACTAAAGTCTCAAGGTATTAAGCCACCATCCAAAATTTTGGTTCACGGAATGATTCTGGATGAAAGAGGAAATAAAATGAGCAAATCAGAAGGTAATGTAATTGATCCAATTAATCAAATAGGAAAATTTGGAATTGGTGCCTTTAGATATTATTTATTATCAGGTATCAACACATTTCAAAACAGTTCTTATTCAGAAGAAGAACTAATAAATAAATACAATAACGATTTGTCAAATAATTTAGGAAATTTAATATCAAGAGTTACTTCTATAATAGAGAAAGAACCTGAATTTTTTCACTCGGAAATAGAAGGCCATGACTTTTTAAAAAAACCAGAAAACAAAATGTTTGAATTGATAAAGGGAATAAAAAACAAAAACTCAAGTTTCATATCTTACTCATCTGCCGAAATAAAAAAAGCACACGAAGAAATTCAGGTTAATTTAAATGTAAAAAACGCATTTACCATTTTAAATAATCTTGTTACTCAGACAAATAAATATTTTACCATCAAAAAGCCATACGATAAACTTTTGCCATTTGAAGAAAGAAGAAACTGTATTGTTGAAATGTTATATATTATAAAAGAGCTATATTATTTTTATGCAGCAGCCACTCCTAATATACAGAATCAATATCTTTCGATTTTCAGATCTGAAAAAATATCAAAAACAATACTATACAAAAAATTAGAGAAAGAGCCAGAGCTGGAAGAAAAAACCTTCAAAATTTGAAATTAAAAATTAGAATTTGTATATTCGCCTAAACAAAAAAGACATATGAAAAGCTATAAAAAAGAATTCGATCTCTATGCCCAAAAACACTTAAATATCTCAAGTATTAAACTACATGATTTTCATTCTTCTTTAACTCCTTATATTATCGAAGAAAGACAACTTAATGTGGCTCAGATGGACGTTTTTAGCCGTTTGATGATGGATAGAATAATCTTTTTAGGTACAGCAATTAATGATTATGTATCAAATGTGGTCCAAGCTCAATTATTATTTTTAGAATCATTAGATTCAAAAAAGCCAATAAATATGTATTTGAATTCTCCTGGCGGAAGTGTTGTTGCTGGTCTTGGTATTTATGATACCATGCAGTTTGTTGGACCAGAAGTAATAACAATATGTACAGGCATGGCTGCTTCTATGGGGGCAGTTTTAATGTGTGCTGGAGCAGCAGGTAAAAGAGTTGCTTTACCACACTCAAGAATTATGATTCACCAGCCATTGGGAGGGGCAGAGGGTCAAGCTTCAGATATTGAAATTACGGCAAGAGAAATTCAAAAATATAAAAAAGAACTTTACGAAATAATCGCACATCATACAGGCCAAACATATGATAAGGTATGGAAAGATTCTGATAGAGATTATTGGATGACAGCCAACGAAGCAAAAGATTATGGAATGATTGATGAGGTTTTATCGAAAAATAATAACTCTTCTAAAAAAGACAAAAAGAAAAAATAGACTTGTATGAATTCATGCAAGTCAGCCAACCCTAGCAACATTGCTGGGGTTGGTCTTCGATCACCTCACATCAACCACGTCATCAAAAACCACAAAATAATCTCTAAAAAAATTGGCTGGTTTGAAGTTCACAGCGAGAATTATCACAATATCTCGGGACAGCCCTTTAAAAATCTTGAATTAGTTAGAAAAAATTTTCCAATCAGCCTGCATTCAGTTGGCAATTCTCTTGGTTCGGCGCAAGGTTTGGACAAAAAACAAATAAAAAAATTAAAACATTTAGTAGAAGCAATTGAGCCATTTTTGGTTTCTGATCACATATCTTGGGGTCGAGTTGACAAAAATCACCTCAACGATCTTTTGCCTTTGCCTTACACCAAAGAATCTCTGCAAATAATTTGTGCAAATATTGCTAAAATGCAGGATTTTCTGG
>CALMMZ010000004.1 GCA_937868685.1 uncultured bacterium
CATTTCTATTAGAAGAGAAAAATATTCCGAAAGAATTCCAATCTTCAGCTTTTTCGTTTCTTTTAAGATTTTGACCTTCAAAGGTTTTGACATTTGTAGAATGATACACGATTAAGGGATTACCTTTATTATCTATAACAACACTACCAGAAAACCATTTTTTAAATTCTGATGTTTCTATAATTTGACTATAATCCTTTGAAACAATTGTTTTTTCAATTTTTAGAGAATCATTAAACTTCATATAAGTCACTATATCAAAAAACCCTCGAAAAATCGAGGGTTTTAATTTATTTCTTATTTATCATCTTTTTCACTATGATTCATTTTCTTTACTGCAAGCCAAGTCAAGACCGCAATACCAATTGCCAAAATAATCAATTTCATCACATTGTTTGCATCAGACCAAAATCGAAGTGTCGCAATAATGAGTGCGAGGACTCCAGACCACACCATTCCCAAAGATAATACTTCTACGGGAACCAAAACTCCTGCAACCACCATAATAACACTAATGATAATCATTACAATAAATACATTTTTATTGTAATCACTTCGTACTGCATCGTATTCTTGTTGGCAAGAATAATCCGCATTACACCAACCAGTTGGTTCATCATTTTTTACTGCTTCGGTAATTTGTTTTGGTGAATAATTAAAATTCTGCCATTCACCACCAGCATCTACACACATTTCAGCAGTATTATATACCTCCATTCGTGGAGAACAGAAGTCTTCTCGTTTTGGTTCTGGAGAAACAAAACTAATTGCGTAATAAAAAAATAAATTAGTAATAATGATAAATGCTATTGCAAAAGCCCATTTTACAAATGAAGGTACGTTTTTCATAACACGATTATTATATCATAAAAAAGAGCCGTAGTAACACTACGGCTCTTGAATGTACATTCAAGATTATTTTTTCATGTACTCACCAATGAGCGATTCAAGAAACTCATAATTTCTTTTCATGAACGGATTCACCTGCTCCCGCTCAAAGAATTCTGTTTCGTTCAAGGTACCTTTAAGGTGATCCTTGATAATGAAATCCACCTCGTTTCTTGGAGCATTTCTACGTTCAAGATGTTGACGAACGGTCCGGGTATTAAAATACTCGTCCAGTGGTATTTTTGGATTAATGTACACATTATCCTCAGTGACCATTTCACCTTTCTTTGTGCGATTCCATCCATATGTGCAACGGCCAGCATTATCGAAGAATCTTGAAAGATCTGAAAGAAATTTATCTTTCTTCTCATCTTTCAAAGTACCTCCTTGACAGGCTATTACCCACATCACTTCTGAAAAATCATCGTGATATTTCGACGTGGTTTGAAAAAATCCAACAATTGCACCCATTCCTTCTTTTGGAATACGGGTGAGTTCTTGATGCATTTTTTGAGCTATGTTCACAGCTTTATAAAATGCTTTTGTTTTTTTGCTTTGAAAGATTGATAAAATTTTCATTTTTTTAATATTTAATTTTTTATTGAACAAAATTGTTTTGACTGTATTTTATCATATTTATAATAAAAAGTCAAGTATTTATCCACAAATAATACTACTCAATATTGATTTATTTAAAAAATGTGGTATATTTAAATTCTATGAAAATCTCCCCTATCGAAAAACTCGCTATCCGTGCGACTCGTTGGATTGGTTCAACTCAATCAATTATTACTCATACTATTATTTTTATTGCTTCATTCCTCATAATCTTGGTTGGAGTTCCTCGAGATACAGTCCTATTGGTCTTAACAACGATAGTTTCCCTAGAGGCAATTTACCTCTCAATCTTTATCCAAATGTCAGTAAACCGAAGTGAACGGAGGATTAGAAATGTATCCAAAGAAATTGCAGAAATTTCCGAAGATGTAGAAGAAATTCACGAAGGTGTCCAAGAAATTGAAAAAGATATTGATGAGATTCAAAAAGATGTAGACGAGATTCAAGAGGATGTTGAAGGTATCGAGAAAGATATTGACGAGATTCAAGAAGACGTTCAAGAAATCGAGAAAGACATCGACGAAATCCAAGAGGATGTGGATGAAATCCAAGAGGATGTGGATGAAATCCAAGAAGACGTTGATGATATCGAACAAGTCAAAAGTAAAAGTGACGAAAACCGAGACAAAAAATTAGAAGATATTCAAGAAACATTACGTGGGCTTCTTGAACAAATTAATCAATTAAAAAAATAAAAACCCAGTTCTGGGTTTTTATTTTTACAACGTAAAATTATTAATATTATACAAATCTGTATTCTCGTCTTGTTCTACCTCATCATCTGATCGATCGTCTAAAATATTTACATGTTCCATTTCTGGTTCATTTTTTGCGAGATACGATGGTTCGATACTCGGCGATTCAATTGAGATTTGTGCAACTGTTAATTCTGTTTTTTCTTGACTATGATATTCAGGCAATGATTCATGCTGTACTACAATTGATTGCCCTTGAGCTGGTTGATATTCTGGTAATGATTCATGTGCGGTAGAAACAGCAGATTGAGCTGATTGTTCTCTATTCAAAGATTCTCGTTCTGCAATAAATTTTTCAAGCATTGCGCTTTTACTTGATACTTGATTATTTTTTACCAAACTCAAAATCATTTCCAAATCATCAGGTGAAAAGAAATCAATCACGATTTTCCCTCCAACTTCTCGTTGTTCAATATGTACACGAGTTCCCAAGCTCTCTGCAAATCGTTCTTCGTAATTTGCAATTTGTGGATTGTGATTTACTTCTTTCTTGCGAACTTTATCTTTTGCAATACTTCGCGCATATTGCTCTGCCTCTCGTACTGATAATTTCTTGATCATAATTTCCTTGAACAAAACATTCTGTTCTTCAGGTCGATCAGACAACATCATCAATGGTCGAGTGTGCCCTTCTGAAATTCTTCGCTCTGACAAGGCTTCCATAATATCCTGCGGCATTGCCAACAATCGCAAACTATTCGAAACATATTCTCGAGATTTTCCCATCTTTTTTCCAATTTCTGCATGAGTGAAACCAAATTCAGTATGCAATTGCATAAATGCGCGAGCACGATCAATTGGATTCAAATCTTCTCGTTGCAAGTTTTCAATAATAGCAAGTTCGAGTTTTGTTTTTGAATCTTCTGTTCCCGAACGAATAATTACTGGAACTTGTGGTAATCCTGCAATACGTGAAGCACGCAAACGACGTTCTCCTGCAATTAGTTCATATTCAACAGCAAGTCCTTGTCCGTCTGCTTGCTCAATCTCATGTCGAGTAACTACCAAAGGTTGTAATACTCCATATTGTCGAATTGAATCTGCAAGATCAACTAATGCTCGTTCGTCGAATTCTTTACGAGGTTGATATGGATTAGGGCGAATCTTATCAGTTTCTACCCAAAAAATTGAGTTATTAAAAATTTGTGTCATATGAATACATTATAGCACTTCATAAAAAAGATTACAAAATATATAGTGGGATATTTCTTATCTGGAACCTAAAACCATCTTGTAAAATGATTTTGAATACTACAACAATACTCGAGACGCCGCAAAGCTCGAAACTTCTGTGAAAAATCATTTTACAAGATGGTTATGATCTATGCATATATTCTTGAATTTTTAGAAAAATGTGCTATATTAGTTTTTACAACAAGAAGGCAAATCACACACTCTTTGTGTTTCCATAGAAACCAAAGGATTTATTAGTCTTGTTTGCGTTACTTAAAAAAGTAACGCTCTCTTTTGCCCGAGTGGCGTAATGGTAGCCGCGTTCGACTCAAAATCGAATCTCGCAAGGGGTGGAGGTTCAAGTCCTCTCTCGGGCACAAAAAAGACTTTCACAATGGAAAGTCTTTTATTTTTTTAAGATCCCAAATAATATGAATGATCTTTATAATTTATTAACGCAATAAACTCATTCAATGGTAACTCTGCCTGCCCTCTATTGAGAATGTCTACAACATAAGAATTTGAGAACGGTTTGAAATTTATAAACATACCACAAGCATGCATACAACAAGTTCGATAAAATCGAACCATAATTTCACCCTCCTTATTTAAAATAATATTTGGTTGTGAAATAATATGCGGCGTAAATCCAAATTCACTTACCATATTATCCTTTTTAACAGGAAAAACATATCCTGTCCTTGATGTAGTTCCTAATAAATAAACAAAATTACCAATGTCCGGCATTTGATTTTGTGCACATTTTGGACAATACATAGTCCTTGTCATTTCTGAAGGAAATGGTGGAATTAATTGAAAATTCCCTTCCATAATAATTTGAGTTTTTTGTTCCGTATTTTTTTCCATATTTATTTTTTCACCTTTATACTCTTTTTAAATTATTTTGTCAATAAAAAAACTAGTGATTACACTAGTTTAAAATCTTTTTTGTTATACCATTTAAAATATAAATCAAATCTAAGTCTATTCATTTTTTCTTGACTCAGAGTAGCTCCCGCACTTTGTGCATGGCCTGTTCCTCCAAATTCTTCTGCAATTTCTTTTGCATATTCACGATCTCCAACATAAGAACGTATTCTTAATCTCCATAAATCTTCTCCTTGTTGTATTACAAGTATAAAAATATCAATATCAGATCTTTTTTCATAAATACTAATAATTTTACCTGTATCTGCAAATGGTGCCAATAATGCAATATCAACTGCACTCAAGCAAACAACAACAAGACTTATCTTGTGAGACTCGCGATTATAGACAAATTTTTCTTTCTCAATAACCGTTTGAAGAAGTTTAAAATCATTTACAGTAAAACTTTTTTCAAAATGTAAAACCATACGATTTATTTTTTTAGTAAAAGTTTTCTGTAGAATTTCAAAAACTTTTCCCGACATATTATATTGAAAATCTATAGTGTCAGAATAAATTCCCATGTAGATAGACGACTTGAATTCATCAGAATCAATAAAACCTAATTCTGCAACCATTTCCGCAGTTGATGATCGAGAAGGATCAATAAAAGAAAATTCTGCTCCAGAAATATTATTCCCAGCATGGTGATCAATTACTATCTTGGGGATAACAATTTGTGATGAACTAACATCATATAATCTGCTTTCACTTGCAATATCAAGCATGACGAAATAATCATAGTCATTCTGATCAATTTCAGGAATAGAATGATTAGAAATAAAACGCAAATCTGTTGCAAAAATTGCAAAGCTTTCTGGAAAATTATTATTCTCTCCTGCAAGAAGAGTTACCGTTTTCCCTGCTTTTAATAAAAGGTCTCTCATTGCCAGATTTGAGCAAAGTGAGTCCATATCTGCATTTTTATGCAAACACAATAGGAATCGATCATACTTTTCAATCGTTTCCCAAAATTCTTGTTTAATTGTTTTAATATTCATTTGTATAAGATTTGTATTCTTAATATCATTAATAAATAAAAATGTCAATCGACTACCCTTTTTCACCTTTTTATGTCAGTATGCAATTAATGCAAAAAATAATTGTTGTTTGCGGACCAACCGCAACAGGAAAAACCAGCCTCGCTATACAAATCGCTCAACAACACCGTGGCGAGGTTATTTCTGCTGACTCACGACAAGTATACACAAGACTTGATATTGGGAGCGCAAAAGTAACCACACAAGAAATGCAAAATATTCCCCACCACCTCATTAATGTTGCAAATCCTCATGAGATTTTTTCTGTGGCAGATTTTCAAAAACTTGCAAAACAAGTAATTTCAGAAATTCATAGTCGTGGAAATATTCCCATTATCTGCGGAGGAACTGGTATGTATATTGATGCAACTATTTTTGAAACCGATTTTCCATCCGTTCCACCTAATCCAGAACTCAGATTAGAACTTGAACAAAAAACAACCCCAGAACTTTTTGAACAGTTGCAACGATTAGATCAAGACCGAGCAGAAAATATAGATAGTCAAAACAGATCACGAATCATTCGAGCTTTGGAAATCGCAATAACCTTGGGACAAGTTCCAAAAACAATCCATAAAGAAAGTAATTATCAAGTACTCTGGATTGGATTAACATTACCCAAAGATCAATTGCAAGAAAACATTATCAAGCGAATCAATAATCGCATTCCTGCATTGTTTGATGAAATAAAAAACCTCCATGCGTCGGGAGTTTCTTTTGAGCGGTTGTATAGTTTTGGACTGGAATATCGATACGGAGCAGAATATGTTCAAGGAAAAATTTCACTTGATGCATTCAAGGAAATCCTTACCAATAAAACTTGGCAATTTGCAAAACGACAAATGACTTGGTTCAAGCGAAATCCAGAAATTCATTGGTGTAATCCAGTTTCCGATAAACAAAAAATCCTCCAGCTGGTGAAGGAATTTTTAGTGTAGGAAATTAAATTTTGTAACGTTTCATATTATTTACTTTCAGTTTTGAGAGTACCGGATTTTGAACATTTCCAATGAAAGTAATATTTGCATCTTTATCAATTTCTTTTTTAATGAAATCAATAATTCGTGAATCACGAATTTGAGTTGCTCCAAAATTTTCATCAAGAACTGCATAACGGACACAATTTTTACTTACTTCATCATTTTCAACCAAAAGATTATATTCTTCAAGTGTTGCAAATTTCCGCAATCTTCCACGGAACATGACTCCTTGTAAATCGTTTTTGGAAGTTACTTCATAAATTTTCCACATCAATAATTTTGTCATAATGTACTAAATTTTGTTAAAAATAATATATCAATAAAATT
>CALMMZ010000005.1 GCA_937868685.1 uncultured bacterium
CACTGGTAAAAGAGTTGACATATCCAACGCAGATAATCTTGGTTATACTACAACCCCTGTAGCTATAACGGTAACAAGCATAGATGTTATAGATACTAGCATTACTGTGAATTATGGAGACACTTCGGATTTAAGAGGGAAATATATAGTTTTATCTGGAGTAACAGGTCTTACGCCAGACATAAACGGCAAAGCTTATTTAGTAGATGACACGGATGATTTCACATATTTTACCTTCTACGAGGATGTAACAGTGTTAGGGACTCCCGGAGGCACAGTAACGGTAGAAGAAGTAAGTGCAACCGATATGGATATTACTACAACAGAAGAACATGGACTTGAAGCCGGAGAAACAATTAAAATATCTTATGATGACAGGATTTTAGGATTTAACCAATCCGTTTCCGGAACATTTACGATCGGAGTTGTTAACGCAACAAAGCTAAGAATAAGCACAGCAACAGGCATAAGAGGTACTTTCAGTTCAGCAGGAGCCTTAGAGGCAATCGCAAGAAAAACTCTTAGCTTTTATATTGGCTCAGGCAAGACAGTAGAAGTCGTTTTTAAAGACGGCAGGAAACGATTAACAAGCACAATACAAGGTGCAACAGAGGAAGCATATTTAGTGGGGGGATCAGTAGAGGTACACGATAAGACAGGCAATTATGATGAATCAATTATCATGAGAAACGGTGTACATTACAGATTAGACGAGGGCGTGGTTATAGATAACACAACTTCAAACCCAACATTTTACGACAATTCGGTTGCTGTATCATGCGTCATAAACGGTAAAGGCATCATAAAACAAACTGCAAACGCTGGTATCAGTGCAATACAAATTGCTCATTCGAATTCACAACTTGTAATGAATGTAGATGAAATAGAAGGCAAAGGAGGATCTAATGCAGCAGTCAGAACCGGAAGCGTGATTTCTTTTGCCGGAGCAAAGTTGGTTTTAACAGCTAACAGATTATATAGCCAAAGGAATAATGCTTTATATATGAGCAATGTCAATACTTATTCAGCTATTAAACTTCAGAGACTTGAAACAGGAATATATGGTCAGGCAACCACCGGTGCAGACGGACTAATCACTTGTGGGACTTGTTTTTTTGACATTGAAAACGCAAACTTATATAATGGTGGTTCAATCATTAAGCATACCGGTGGGACAGCTTTTGGTAAGATCTTATATGGTAGAGTTACGCATAACAATGCTTCATGGTTGAAACCTGCAATATGGTTAAACGCAGGATATTTAACCTTAGATTTCAATGAAATTGGTTCTTACACAGGATCTCAAACAGCACAAAACTGCATACAGGGTGATGCAACCAGTGGAATATTAAGGCTAAGAGGATTAAAAGCATATTCTTCTGCAAACAAAGGTGTATACATAAACAGCACTTGCCATGCCTACATAAACATAACAGAAATAACTTCAGCAACAGGTATTGGAGTAGAACTGAACTCCTACAATCCTTCAGAGGGGCGTATCACAGTGGAAAACAGTCGAATAACAGGAACCACAACAGCTTTGGGAGATGCGGCATTAGTTGTAGCCAGATCCACAGCAACCTTCGTTGACATAATTAATTCAGAGATTATAAACTTAGGAACAAACGCCAACTCACACGCACTTGTAACAGACGGAGGTGGAGTAGGTAGCATTGTATTTTCAGGAGTATCTTTGGTTAAGACACACGCTTCTGCATATCCGGCAAACAAAGCATCAGGCTTAAAAACCATAACAATTAAAAGACCTTGTTGGCAAAACGCAGAATCACCAAATATATTTTACAACGGACAAATGTTAACCGCCATATAAAAAATGAAAATAATAATAATCTTAGCGTTATGCTTTATCTTCACAGAAGCAAACGCACAAAAAGTTACAGCAGATGTTTACAGGAACAGAATGGTAAAAACCATAACAGGAACATCTATATCTTGTGACTCAAACAATATTTTTGCAAAGACTATATCCACAAACACCATATTTACCTTTAGTAATATGCCGGTTGCTCAATGGATCACAGTATTCATTACCAACACAGGAAGTTACACTGTAACTTGGACTGGAGTAACTTGGTCTGGAGGATCAGGAGCAGCCCCAGTACAAACAACAGGCGCTAAAACAGATATTTGGTCATTTATAAAAATAGGGGAAATAATATACGGTGCGATACCTTCTCAAAATTACTATTAGCATATTACTGTTCTCAGTAAATTCGTATGGACAGTTCATACCATTTCCTTTTACTTCACATAGTACAGGTACAAGGGAGGCACGAACCTTTTATGTAAAAAACTCTGGCAGTGATGCAGCAACCGGACTTGATACAACCAACGCTTGGCAAACTATTAGCAAAGTAAACAGCACTACATTTATAGCTGGTGACACAATTAAGTTTAAAGGTGGCAATACTTTCACCGGAACGATCCGAATTCAAGACGATACAGGAACAGTAAGCCAACCCATAGTTTTCACAAGTTATGGAGGTAGCCGTGCTACGATATCAGCTCAGACAGACAGTAATGGAATCTATTGCCTTAATTTAGGTAATATCGTAATCAGAGCTTTGACAATAAGAAGCACATTTAATCCATTCATACAGGCAGGAGCAACCAGAAACAACATATCCGGCATATTCTTTTTTAACGGTGTGAACGGTCAAAAATCCAATGTAGTAATCGACAGTTGTTATATTAGCAGATTCAATACACAGGCAATTATGTTGTACTCTTACAATTCAGACTCAACAAAAAAAGGTGGGTATAAGAATGTAGACATAACCAACTGCACAATAGACAGCATTGGTGATAAAGGAATTCACGTAGTATTTTATCTTGGAGGTGTACGAAATTGGTACGGCTATGGTGGTTATCCAAACGAAGACATTAATATTAACTGGACAACTATTGCCAGAGTAACAGGTCTAGTAACAGGAGGCACCTATACAGGAATAGGCATATTATATTCTGACCTTGACACCGGAACAATATCAAATTGTGTAATTAGCAATTGTGGAACAGCAGCAACAGGTTACGGAGCAGGCAGTGGTGGAATAGATGCAGTCCGAAGCAACAAACTCACAGTTCAGTTTAACGAAGTTTACAATCAATATACCGGAGGTTATGACGGTGGGGGCATACACGGAGATGTCGGAGTAACTAATTCGACTTATCAATATAATTATTGCCATGATAACGAAGGATCTGGTATTAGTCTGTTTGGCTATAACGATGGATATCCAAGATCTGATTCTAACAACACAATTAGATATAATATTTGTCAAAACAATGGAAAGCAAGGAAGCCTTGGAAGCGCAGATATTTCTGTGATCGGAGGCAACACACTTTATCTTGCTAAAATATACAACAATACTGTTTATACAACAAGTAATCACTCAGATACAGTTACAAATGGAATATGGACTGGAGGAACTCTTACTAATGTATATGTTTGGAATAATATTATGGTTACAGGAGATGCCATAAGCAGACAGTTAACAATCGGAGCAGGTGGAACTTATACTAACTTAGCAGTCCAAGGAAATCTTTACTGGGGATATAACGGAACATTTCTTGTCAGCGATAACGGAACAACTTACACTTCTTTAAATTATTGGCAGGCAGCCAAAAGCAAAGAACTGTTATCCGGGGTTTCAGTGGCAAGGTTTGGCAATCCGCAGCTTAACAACGCAGGTGGTGGTGGAACAATTGGCAATACAGTATATCTTGATACTATGACAGCATATAAGACCACAGGAGCTTCTTTAACAAAAGATATGGGGTTAAACATAGATTCATTGTTTGGAATTAACGCAGGGACAAGGGATTATTTCGGAACTGCATTAAGGCAGAATGACAGGTTTGATATAGGTGCTTACGAGAACCCAGATAGTTATGTTTGGCAGGACACAACTAAAATGTTTATTTGTAAGTCATTAATACCTCCTGTTATAGCCAAACAGTATTTATTTGATACTTTAATAATGAAGTTCCAAACAGATAGGCTAATGAGAGATGCAAGAATTATTCTACCTTTTGCATCCCCAGATACTAATTTAGCATTAAGAAATATTAAAATAGACTCTATACAAGCAATAAGAAATGGAACAATGACTTTTATGGTTGACAGTGGTTTTTACGGAAACGGAACAACAGGCTTTATCAAAACTCAGGTTAACGCCAGCACCCAATCTTATGGGATTTACAGCGTTAACGACATAT
>CALMMZ010000006.1 GCA_937868685.1 uncultured bacterium
CGGCTAACATTGGGAGGAATTTTTATATTCCATGGAATTACAAAACTTACCAATATGGAACAAACTATTGGATTTTTCGGCATGATTGGTTTCTCTGCTTTTTTTGCATGGATGATTTCACTAATTGAAGTTATTGGAGGGGTATTGGTAGTACTTGGTATTTATACTCGCTATATTGTTCCACTATTTGCTATTATTATGTTAACAGTAATTATTTTTATAAAAAGAAAAAGTGGATTTCAGTCAATAGAATTAGAAGTGGCGATACTTGGACTTTCTCTCGGTGTTGGATTGATTGGTTGTGGAGAGTATAGTATTTGTTCAATGTTCCACAATAAAGATTGTAAGAGTGGTGTTTGTAAAACTGGCTGTAAGTGTTCTTGTGAGTCTGAATAATAAAATCCCCAAAAGGGGATTTTATTATTCAGCCAGATTAGTTGTCTCAAAAAAAACAGGAATAATAAGTTCGTCTTGCTCTGGATTGAATGGTGCTTCACCATCAGATGGGTCATTTTTTATAAAACGAATCGATCCTGTACCTATATAGTCGAATGATGATGGAAGTATAACAGTGAATTGAACACTTTGAGTGGTCATCCAATCTTCATTAGTTTTTGCAATAACTGTTGCAAAAATTTCATTTTCTGCAGTGCGAAGTTCGACTGGGAAACTTCCTTCAAAGAAGTAATAGCCTGGAGCAGTTCCAGTGATGATTTGTTCTGGTAATACAATAGTATTTGGCTGGAGATCATTGATGAAAATAATTGCATTTGGGGAATTGTGTGTTACAGGCTGAGGGTTCGACGGTAGTATTGGCGCAATCGTTCGCTTAGGTAAAAAGGTGAGTGCAATGAACGCAAAAAAGAATGTAATCAATGCAAGTCCGAGAATACTAATTCGTTGGTGATGTTGTTCAATGATTTTTCTCATAACTATATTGTATAATAGTTTAAAAAAAATACAATAAAAACGCCTTAGGCGTTTTTATTTACTCTATAATTAGCATCATAAAGTGCAATAGATTCATTAATATTGATGATTGCTTGGTCTTTCCCTGCAATATTATTGATCGTTACAGTTCCTTTCTCACCATTTTTGAGCTCTTTATATGTTTCCCAAAAATGAGTGAATTCTTTTATCATATGTTGATTTATATCTGAAAGATCATGAAAATTATCCCATCTTTTATCGTCAACTGGAACAGCGATGATTTTTGCATCACTATCTCCTGTGTCAGTCATATCCATTACAGCAATTGGTCGAACAGTTACCAATATCCCTGGATGAAGTGGGCAGGTTGTAAGAACGATTACATCGAGTGGGTCATGATCATGCCAGAGCGTTTGAGGAACGAATCCATAATCGAATGGATATGGTGCAGAACTGTAATTAGCTCTATCGAGTTTAATTAATCCAGTTGTCTTATCGATTTCATATTTATTGTGAGATCCGCGAGGAATTTCGATGATTACGTTGAGCGCATCGGGAGTTCCTCGAGGAATGTCGTGCCAAAGATCAGTCATAGTATATATTTTTTGTTATTCGAGCGGTGACTCTTCTGTTAATTCTGCTTCGTTTTGTACGAGATCGGCGAGTGCAACAAAATCATCTGTATTACTTAATGGGTTACCTTCTTCATCAACTTCTTCACCCTTGATACCTTTGATATCGATTTTCCAATTGGTGAGTCGTGCTGCAAGACGTACATTTTGTCCAGATTTTCCAATTGCAAGAGAAAGTTGATTATCGGCAACTTCAACACTTGCCACGTGCTCTGTTTCATTAATTGAGATGTTTACAGCGCGTGCAGGTGCAAGTGAGTTTGCAATAAATTCAGAAATAATTGGTGACCATGGAATAATATCTATATTTTCTCCATGAAGTTCATCTTTTACTGTTTGAACACGGACACCTCGCTGTCCAACACAAGCGCCAATTGGATCAACATTTTCATCGTTTGACCATACAGCAATTTTTGTTCGAGATCCTGCTTCACGAGATACTGCCTTAATTTCAACAACACCACTTGCTACCTCGGGTGATTCTTGCATGAATAATTGAGTAATCATTTGAGGATGTTTTCGGGAAAGTCGAAGAGTTACTCCGCGAGGTGTTTCATCAATTGCATAGAGGTATGCTTTGATGCGATCTCCTGGCTTCCAAGTTTCTCCAGGAATTTGTTCAGTAATGTGAAGGATTCCAGTAGCTCGATAAAATTCTACAAAGATATTTCCACGTTCTATAGTTTGGATAATGCCACTCATAAGAGTACCTTGCTTATCGGTATATTCACGTGCAATAGTGCCTTTTTCTGCTTCACGGAGTCGTTGCATGATAACTTGTTTTGCAGTTTGTGCAGCAATACGTCCAAATTCTGCGTCTGGTGGATCCAGTGGAAAAATCATCTCTTGACCTACTTCAGCATCACTTTTCATAATTTTTGCGTTCTGAATATACATGTGTTTTTCCTCATCGAATCGTGGAATAATTTCTTCGTTTTCAGCAGGTTCTGGATCAGTAAATCCTTCAGTAATTTGCTCTTCAGTAAGAGCAGGTCGTACTGTAGTTTCATCAACGATGAGTTTTATTTGAGAAAAATCTACATCACCTGTTTCTAAATTGAATACAGCACGAATTATTTGTCCTTTTTTACCGTGGTCACGTTTATATGCTGCAGCGAGTGCCTGTTCAATTGCATCAATAATAGCTGATTGGGGAATTTTTTTCTCTTGTTCAATTTGTTCAAGAGTTGATCGTAATATTTTCAAGTCGAAAAGCATATATTTATTTTTGAATAGTAAATTTGATAATAAATGTTCCTTAATAAAGAAGAAACATGATTCTATGGTAGCATAATGATGAAGTTTTTCCAAGAAGATAGCAATTTAATTCATTATTATTATAAATAATTAGGATGTTTTTTTGATTATAGAAATAAGTGATATTAAGTTATCATTTTTGAGTAATTGAAGTATTCCAAAATAGACGATGCTACTAAGTATAACAATTATTATGATATGGAATGTATAGAATAGCCAAATTATTATCCCTACACCAATACTTGCAAGTACCGTATCGTAAATTGTTTTTTTGGAAAAGGTAAATAAATCTTTGAAGAAAAAAAGATTTAAAAAGAATAATAAACTGTATGCAATGGTGGTGCCCAACGCAGCTCCGGTAACTCCTAATCGAGGTATAAGTATCCAGTTTATGATTACCGCAATGATTAAACTTATAAAAGTATGCAATGCAATACGAGTCTGTTTTTTAGTAATAATCGCAATATTTTGAAAGAGACTTGCAGGAAAAATGAGAAATATTCCAAATATAAGCCATGCAAATGCATTTCCTGCAGAAAAATATTCATTTCCAAAAAAGAATAAAATTATTTTGTGTGAGAGGAGAAACCCACCCAGTGCGATAGGTGCTCCTATAAGAAATAAAGAGTTGAATGATTTTTTGATAAATGAGACAAATTGATCTCTATTTTCAGTATATGCTCGTGCGAGTGTTGGGTAGAGTGCTGAAATAAATACATTAGGTATTATAAGTGTAACCTGAAACAAGCGTTGGGCTGTTGCATAAAATCCAACAGATTCTGAATTTGTCCAAATACCAAGCATGATGGAATCAATATTTGCTATAGCTGTATTAATAATAGTAATTAATGTAATAGGAAGAATGAATTTAAGAGTTGGTTTAAAATATAACTGCTCATTACCTGGTTTTTTTATTTCAATAACTGTTCTTTTAATAAACGGAATATTTAAAATAAATGAAATACTTGTTCCAATGATTCCTCCAATCATATAACCTAAGGCAAGTGATTCTGGGGTTTTTTGTATAGTTACTAATATTGTTGCAAATATAACAATAGCAAGATTAGTTGCAAATGTAACAATAGCTTCTTTTTCCATAACTTCCTGTGCTCGTAAGAAAGTATTTAAGAAGCCTCTAAGAGAATCAGTAAGTAGAATAATAGTAACAGGAACAACTAGTGTGCTTATAGGGAGTGAGGCAAAATAGAATCCTGATAGTATTGCAAAAATTCCTGTAGATATAAGTGCTATTATTTTTAAAATAAGAATTGTTTTTAAATATTTATTCTTTCG
>CALMMZ010000007.1 GCA_937868685.1 uncultured bacterium
AATGAAAAAATCTCTCGTTTTAATTATTACTATTGTCACTATGACAACACTTGTGGCTTGTGTAAAAGATAAGTTCATTGCTGAAAATGAAGTTCCATCAGATTGGTTTTATTCAGAAAATCCACCAAATGGATACGATGGTGCACCAGATATCGATTGGGCAACTGTGCCTATTGGAGGTGGTCCTACGTATGTAGTTTTTTCTTCAGATCCAAATATCATGTATATAGCCTGGAAAAAGAAAGGTTCGCCTGCGGTGCCGGATCTACAAGGAAGAAGATATTATGGACCGAAAGGTGACAAGTTTCCTTTCTTTTTGCAGAGCAGTATCCAAAATGAGTTTGCTGCTGGGAGGAGATATGTAATTATCTCAAGAGCTCAAAATCCTACAGTTCCAGAAAATGAAGCGTGGAGAATTGAGCGTTATTAAAAAAATTTTTCAAGACAAAATCCTGTTCAAATAAAAACAGGATTTTTTATTTGACAAAAATTGTGAACTTGGTAACATGTAAGTAGAGGAATTTGTAATGGATTTCTCGGGAAACTTCGGTTTCCTTGAAGCTGTGACGGTCAGCATCTTTTCAAGTCGTTATTCGCAACATTTTATAATGTTGTTTTTTTGTGCAAAAATCCAAAAATATGCTATATTCGATGATATGACACCAGAAGATATTAAAAATCTTGCCCACTTGGCACGGATTGAGGTAAATGATGCAGAAATTACCTCATTTGGAACAGAAATGGAATCAATTTTAGGATACGTTGATCAGATTAATCAGTTGGAGATTTCGGAAATAGATCAACAATTTGTTCAGATAAATCAAGTACGACCTGATGTTGTGCAATCTTTTGATGGAGTCTCACTTCTTGATCAAGCTCCAGACCAACAAGATGGATTTTATAAGGTTCCAAAAATTCTCTAATTTATTTTTTGTATGAAATTTGATATTGTAACACTCACTATTTCACAAGCTCATGACTTGTTAACAAAAAAAGAAATCACCGTTCGTGATTTGGTTTTTGCGTACTTGAATAATGCAAAAGAACAAAATGATTCAATCAACGCATTTTTAGAATTTTTTGATGATAAAAAACTTGATGAACAAATTGCCAGTGCTCAGTCAATGATTGATTCAGGAACAGCTCATATGCTTACAGGAATCCCATATGCAGTAAAAGATAATATTTTGGTACAAGGACGGATTGTAAGTGCGTCATCAAAAATGCTTGAAAATTATGTGGCAGCATATAATGCAACAGTAATTGAAAAATTAAATTCCGTTGGTGCAATTCCTATTGGTCGAACCAATATGGACGAATTTGCGATGGGATCAAGTACAGAAAACAGTGCTTATGGTCCAACAAAAAACCCAATTGATCAAACTAAGGTTCCAGGAGGTTCATCAGGGGGTTCTGCTGCTGCTCTTGCGATGAATGGATGCTTATTTGCTCTCGGAACTGATACGGGAGGTTCTATTCGTCAACCTGCAGCGTTTTGTGGAGTAGTAGGACTTTACCCAACATATGGTTCGGTGTCACGGTATGGTGCAATTGCAATGGGGAGTTCACTCGATCAAATTGGTCCATTTGCAAAAAATGTTGCTGATGCAAAAATAGTTTTTGATGTAATCAATGGGTACGACACGCATGATGCAATGTCACTTACTGATACAACTCGAGAAAAATTTATCCGTAACGATGGTAAGGTTATCGGAGTTCCACGACATTTATTAGAATTACCAGGAATTGATCAATCGGTAAGAGATAATTTCAATACAAGTATTGAGCGATTCAAAAATCAAGGATATGAAATTCGTGATATCGAATTACCTCATGCACACCTTGGACTTGCAGTATATTACATTATTATGCCTGCAGAAGTTTCTTCGAATCTTTCTCGGTTTGATGGGATTCGATATGGTATGCGAGAAAAAGGTGAAAATTTGCTTGATACCTACCAAAAAACAAAGGCAATAGGTTTTGGAAAAGAAACTCGTCGTCGGATTATGCTTGGTACGTATGTATTATCTGCTGGATATTATGATGCGTATTATAACAAAGCAAACAAAGTTCGGGAAGTTTTAAAACAAGATTTCCAAAAAGTATTTGATTCTGGGGTTGATGTTATTATCACTCCAACAACTCCTACAACAGCTTTTGGTTTCGGTGAAAAATCAGATCCACTTGCAATGTATATGGCAGATATTTTTACTGTTACAGCAAACTTAACGCATATGCCTGCAATTTCAATTCCATCTGGTTATGATAATAATGGGATGCCTTTTGGAATTCAAATGACCGCACAACAAGGTAATGAGGATATATTATTTTCTATAAGTCAAGATTTTGAAAAAAACGCTTAGTAGGCGTTTTTATGATATAATAAAAATACTATGGAAATACCATTCATCAATATTGAATATATCTTTTTTAAATTTTACGACTTTCTTGGAAGTATTTTTGGTGCTGGATCGGGAAATAATGGTTTTGGATATGCGTCAGTGACACCGTCAGGAATGGGAGGAATTTTTGGTTCTGGTAAAAATTTTTTTCACTGGATGTCTGATTTTGCAGGAAATATATTTTCATTTATTGTAATCATTGCTATTATTGCACTAATACTTTTTGTGGTATTTGTTGTGTACACAAAAATCCGTATTAAGGAACTTGAATCAGAAACAGGTACAAAATACAAAGAACATTTCGTCAAATCAGAACCAAAATCTACTGCAAAGAAAAACCTTCGTTGGGAAAAGATTATGCAATTATTCAATTCTCATAATCAGAATGATTGGCGTGTGGCAATTATTGATGCTGATACTATGCTTGATGAATTGCTTATTTCATATAATTTTCCAGGAGAGAATTTAGGAGAAAGACTTAAAAATGCGAACCAACGTCTTATGCCAACAACGCAGAACGCATGGGAAGCTCATAAAATTCGTAACCGTATTGCCCATGAGGGAATTAATTATATTCTTTCAGAACATGATGCACAGCTTGCTCGTCGCAATTTTGAGATCGTATTTCGTGACGCAGGGATTATTCAATAGTTAAATTAAAAATAAGACATTGTTTAAACAGTGTCTTATTTTTGTAATTATTAATATATCTCCATATTATTATACTCTTTTAGAAAAATCAAGAAGAGTGTTTATTTCTTGTTGCGGGTACACGATTCGAACGTGTGTCTTCAGGTTATGAGCCTGACGAGATACCATTACTCTAACCCGCTATAATATTACGAACTTTGTTCACTATAGCAAGAAAGTGAAATTCTTGCAAGTAATGAATATTAAACAGGTATTATAATTTTAAGTATAGAGTATTTTCTTGCTATCTTGCATAAAAGTTATACTCGAGTAGTATATAATTATCTATGTATTTCCATGTTATTACCTTATTCCCAGAGAGTTTTGATTCATATATCTATGAGTCAATCATTGGACGCGCAATTAAGGATAAAAAAATAAAAATTAATTTCTACAATCCACGATTGTTCGTAACAGGAAAAAAATTTAAAAAAACATGGCCAGACGGTAATGTGAGTCAGATTGTTGACGGGCGACCATTTGGAGGGGGGCCTGGAATGGTAATTCGTGGAGAACCAGTTCTTAAAGCAATCGAGCATATTATCAAGAAAATTGATACATAAAAACAAAAAAAAAAAAAAAGAAAAAAGAAAAAGAAACTCAAAATTATTTTTTTCTCTCCAGGAGGAAGATTATTTACTACAGACTATGCAGTACAATCAATAAAAAAATATACTGATATTATAATGATTTGTGGGCGATATGAAGGTATTGATGCTCGAGTATATCAAGTAATTAAAGGTATAGATCATGTATCAATTGGTGACTATGTGTTGACTGGAGGAGAATTACCAGCGATGGTACTCATTGATGTTATGGCACGACAAATTCCAGGAGTGTTGGGAAATTTTGACTCTCGTGAAGAGTCTCGTACTTCATCACATGATGTGTATACGCGACCAGAAGTGCTCGTGTGGCCACTAGCTGGAAAGAATAAAAAGAGTAAAAAATATCCTGTTCCACCAGTGTTACTATCAG
>CALMMZ010000008.1 GCA_937868685.1 uncultured bacterium
CAAGCATGATGAATATGAACCAACGGAATGCGGAATTGAATATACTGCTCCATACGAGTTGAAAAAGGCCACCAAGGGGTCAGCAGGCTATGACCTACAATCAATGGAAACTGTAACCATTCCTCCAGGAAAGTCAAAGCTGGTTCCAACTGGAGTGTTCCTAAATTTCCAGGCTTATGAGGCTCCATTTGCTGATAGCTTTGAGGCTCAGGTTCGTTCAAGAAGTGGGTTGGCATACAAGCACTCTGTTTTTGTGTTAAATTCACCTGGAACTATTGATTCAGATTATACTGGAGAAATTAAGGTTATCTTGTTTAATGCTGGAGAACAAGACTATACTATCAATGAAGGTGATAGAATTGCTCAATTGGTATTCTGTGAACTTCCAAGTGTCACAATGTCCAAGGTCAATCAGGTTAAGCATTCTGAAACCAGAGGTTCTGGTGGTTTTGGCTCAACAGGGGTTTAAAATATGACAATAGAAGAGGCAATTCAACAATTTAGAGGAAAATATGATCCAACTGGCCATTTTATCATTGATATTGTTCCTGATCGGAACTCATTTAATGTTTTCTGTTCCGAACCAAGAGTAGCTATAAAATTCCCATATAAGTTTAATGGCTATTTGGTAATAACAACTATTAAATTTTAGTTATGAAGAAATACAAGAGAAGAACGAAACAAAAGGTTCTTCCTGGTACCAAAATAAAGAACAAGAAAAGACCAATTGCAACACCAGAGGAAATCCTCAAACAACTTAATATCTTTATCCCGCCAGATATGGATAGGGATAGTCAGGAATATGCTCATTTAAAGCAACTTAGGGATGAACAGATTACTAAGATAATCAATCAAAGGGTGTGGCACATGATTGATGATATTCTTAGAAATGAAACTCAGGTAATCAAGGCTTTGGCGAGATATGAAAAGACTGCCATTCCGATTCCTTTGGACTTAGCTCTTGCTTTTCACTCTGAGGTCAGGAACAGGACAAAAGATGGAATTGAAAAAGGCAATAATTTTCTCTTGTTTCTTATGAAGAAGTTTATTGAACAAGAGCCACATATAATGATTCTTTTTAAGAACTATGCCAATGATGAATTGGCGATTAATAGATATGAAAAAGATGAAAATGCTGGTTCACTAAGAATAAAAGGTGCCTATGTAAAGATGGATGCACAGGATATCAAGGAGTTATACGACTTCATAGATTGACGGCTCCTTCGTGCTATTTAATACATCCTTAAGGAGATGAAATGTTTAAATTAGATATTGCTTATGGTAAAGGAAAGGGGAGCGTTTTACAAACAAAGTTCTCAAGAATGAACGAAGGTGCCGATGCTCTCCCAGGCAAAAATCTATCAGTAGAAGATACTGATGATGAAGGTGTGGATCTGGATGATGATGTTGACCTAGAAGGTCTTGGTGATGATGATGCCGATCTAGGTGACAATGATTTTGATCTAGATGATGATGGTGAAGCTGGTGAGCTTCCTGGTCACGATGAAACAGATGAAGTTGTCGATACCAATTCTGCAAAAATCCCACTTACTGGTGTGAACAAAGAACTTGCTAAGGCATTGCTAGATATGCTTAACAAGTTTGAGGGAGTTGATGTTCAAGGTGCAATTGATTCTCTTTCTGGTGATGTTGACGCTGGTGCTGATCTGGGCACTGATGCTGATCTAGGTGCTGCTGATGCTGGTGCTGATCTAGGTGCTGATGATGCAGATGTTCCCTTGCTGGATGATGACTCTTCAGAAGAAGAGGGCTCTGTCCCTGGTGAGGATGAAATGGTTGAGTCAATTTTGCGTGGTGTTAAGGCAGATATCAAAGCCAGTCTATTAAAGGAGGCAAGCATGAAGGGTGGTCTACCAAAGAATAACCCAAAGGGACATGGCCCAGGTAAAACTCCTGGAACAAAGCCAGCCCCAAAGGGCACTGGAAACAAAGGCGGAAAGAAGTAACTTCTTGACTGTCAACAAATAGTGTGTTCTACTAAGGGTAGTCGTATTGACTGCCCTTTTTTATTGGTGAAAAATGAAATTCTCAAAACAAAAACTGAATAATGAGCAAGGTTGTGGAGGTGGGTGCGCCCATTCTTCAGAAAAGGAAGAAGCCATGGACAATATCCAATTTATCAATCCATTTCTTCCAGAAGAACCTCACAACAAAATTGAAATCGCTGGAGATATTACTGAAGAAAAGGGCACAATGGCTGTTGCTGCCATTATGGCAATGGTTCTTCATGATGAAGAGCAATTATCTGCCAGACAGGATGCCATAAAAGAAGAAGAACAGCTTGCAAAAGAAGAAGGACGGGAGCCAGAGGAGGTTCCTGCATATGTTCCATCAATGGCAACCATTCTTGTTAGTTCGAATGGCGGCTTCCTTGAAGAAATGTTGGCAATCTGTGATGCAATTGCTTGGCTGAAGAAAACAAGAACAGTCCAGATTATTGCGATTGGAAAAATTGCCTCGGCAGCGGTTCCAATTGTTGCATCTGGCACACCAGGATTCAGAAGGACAACTCCAAACACTAGGTTTGGGCTCCATGATCCACAAATTGGTATTCAGGGTTCAATTCGGGATACAATTGAAGAACTCAAGATTGAAAAGAAATATGCTGATAGGTATTTCAGCATCCTTGAATCAACAACCAATATCAAGAAGGCTGGGATTCTTAAGAAGATTCATAGAAAGAGCATGGTCTGGTATGATGCTGAACAAGCCAAGGAATTTGGCATCATTGATCATATTTCATGAGGTTTGAAAATGAGTTTATTTGATACAATTAAGTCTTTCTTTCCGCTGAAACTAACAGAGGATCAGAAAGCAACAATATTGCACACGACTTCAAATCTGAATGTTGTTGATGCAGTAAAGCAAATTCAAAAAGAAACTGGACTTGAACCAACTGGAAAGGTTGATGCTGCAACATATAGACGTGTTAATACAGAGACACTGGCACATGAAATTGACAAAGGACCAAAAGTGTCCCAGACGGTCACTTCTTCTCCCGGTCATTCAACCATTATTGTTGATGGCAAGCATGTACCTATTGAGTGGGGTAGAGTGGTTAGATTCTCAGATTCTAATGGCCTAGCATTCAAGTCTAACAAAACTGTAACAAATGGTAGAACCATTGATGGTGTTATTACCCATTGGGATGTTTGTTTGTCGGCCAAATCATGTTGGCAGGTTCTTCAACCTCCACGACAAGCATCAACTCATTTCTGTATTGACAATGATGGTACCATTTATCAGTTTATGGATACAAAGGATGTAGCTTGGCATTCTGGAATTGGTTCAGTTAATAAAAGGACAATTGGAGTTGATTTGTCAAATGCTGTTTACGAGAAATACAATCCAACTTATGAAAAGATGGGTTTTGGTTCCCGACCAGTATTGAATTCTATGGTGCATGGAAAGCCGCTCCGTCACCTGGGCTGGTACCCTGCCCAGATTGACGCATACAAGGCACTTTTGGCCTGTCTGAGCGATTCTGTGGGCGTGAGGCTACAGTACCCTACGGACAAAGACGGAGGGCTCCTGAAGCGTTTTGACGCATCGTGTGTTAACTTCAAGGGAGTCCAGAATCACTACAACATAAGGGCCGACAAAATTGATTGTGCGGGCCTTCCATTGGATGAAATTATTAAATCTATAAGAAAGTGATAAATGAAGCCATTTCTTAAATGGGCTGGTGGGAAAAGGAAGCTGGTGGGAAAACTAGCTTCCTTTGTTCCAGACCAATATGGTTCATATTATGAGCCATTTGTTGGTGCTGGAGCATTGTTCTTCCACCTTCAGCCAGACAAAGCAATAATCAATGACTCGAATAAAGAATTGATGAATGTGTATTCGGTAGTCCAGAATGATCCAACTGATTTGATTAATAAGTTGAGTGAATATCACGATAAACTGGATAAAGAATCCTATGTTGCAATTAGAGCAACCGACCCAAAGAACCTAGGCTCCATTGAACGGGCGGCTAGGTTCATTTATCTCAACAAGACATGTTTTAATGGATTGTTTAGAGTGAATTCAAAGGGACAGTTTAATGTTCCATATGGGAATTATAAAAGTCCACTGTTACCAACCGCTGCAAACATAATGGAAGCATCTAGGTTGCTGGAAAAGACAACAATCCTTAGTATGGATTATCTTAGTGTATGCAAAATGCCAGTTGAGAATGATCTGGTATATTTT
>CALMMZ010000009.1 GCA_937868685.1 uncultured bacterium
TGCTGCGGCTAAGACTGCAGGAAGAGGAAAGAATTATATTTCTGATATTAAGGCTCGTTTGGAAGAAAATTACAAGAGCAAGAATATTACAAAGGAATTGTATTCAAACTTTAAGCAATTGAATAAGCAATACGAAAAAAACTCTAAGTAAATTCGTCGAAAAGGTCATCAATGTATGACCTTTTTTGTTTATATTTGTAACATGAATAAACAACTATTAGACTACATCCAGGAGCTCTCTAAGAGAGACAAGAAAAATTTATCACAAAAAGTTTCTAAGGTATTTGAAGAAGGTGGAGAACTTGCAAAGAAGGCGCTTCCTTTTGATTCTGCTTATGCCTGCAGACACAGATTTGTGGACAAACATAATATTCTCGAAGAGGTTGCGGATACAATTCTTGCAGCTATTTCAATTGCGTATGACCTCGGATTTTCTCATGAGGATATAGAGGAGATGATGTTTGAGAAAGCTCAAATGTGGCAAGGTCTTCAAGTTAAGGAAGATGCTGCAAATTTCCCAATCCCATTTGAAATACATGTAACAGTAGAAAAAGACCCAGAAAAAAATGTTGAAGATTTTATGGCTCTATTCTCTAAGGCATGTTCTGGTCTTGGTGTTAAGCCAATTATTCTTGACCTTGAAAATAGCGAGGGAAGTGTTATGAATGATGTGATGACATCTTCTGTTTATGTTGGAGACAATAGAACTGTGTATGAAGAAGTTCAGAGAATATCTGGAAATCTTAAGAGACTTGGTTATAAGATTCTGAGAGAAAAAGTAGAGAGTGCCCCATGGCATCCAGGTGCCCCAGCTAAGGATGGTGATGCAATGCCACAATGTTGCTATTTTGAATCTCATATATCTATTGAATTTGATAACTCAGATGAGTCAAGAGAGGAATTAGCATCTGCAGCAAGAAGAATAAATGGCCACTTATCTAAGAATGTCTTTAAGAAGATTGAGGATGGTAGATATATTGTTATGATTACAATACGTGATTATCATGTTGGAAGAGAAGAGTTTGAGAGTAAGATAAAAGCAGCAGTTCAACATCTTAATGAGGGTGGTTGGAAGATGCCAAAGAAACCGATAATAGAGTTTGCAATTTATGACACCAAAATAAGTCATGACTATTTATGGTTAAAGTAATTTAATTATGAGAACTACAACCATTGATAATTTGCATGCGGCAAGAACAAAAAAGAATGATGAATTCTACACTCAAATGAAAGATATTGAGAGGGAGTTGAATGAACATGAAAATTCATTTAAAAATCAGATAGTTTATTGTAATTGTGATGACCCAGAAACAAGCAGATTTG
>CALMMZ010000010.1 GCA_937868685.1 uncultured bacterium
ACTGAAGCTATCATAACAGCGACATCTTCGTATTTCTCTCGTGTTTTTTGATCAGAAAACTTGGAGAAATCAATCAGTCCATCCATTTCTTTTTCCTTTCAAAGAAAAAAGAAAAGTCTTTTCCTTCTTAAAAAAGAGGAATGAAACTACTACTCATTGGTCTGATTGTGGTCTGTCTCTTGGCCATTTGGTTTCTCTCAAAACAGCTTCCTTCCTCTTGGAGAATTTCCTCCAAAATCACTAAAACTTCTTCCTTGGAACAAAAGTATAAACTCATCTTTTATTTCAGTGATTTAGAAAATAATCAAGATACTTGGGGTTGTTTTTTGGATCAAGGAAAATATTACCTCGTTCATGCTTCTGATTTATCAATAGTTCCGGTGGAGCAAGTTTATCCCGGATTTAAAGGTAGACCCCTTGGTATTGTTTATTACCACAAAGAATTTATCGTCTTTTCCTCAGATGGATATGTTTACAATCCTTATTCTGGATCTCATTTGTGGCGGAGAGATTATTTCTATCTTCCAAATGAAAATTTTCTCTCAGTTGATGCAACTTTAGCAGGAGTTGGACAAAGAGGTGTATTCAACGCAGGAAAAAATGGTGATATTCTCTTTACCTTCTATTATTCGACCTTTTCCATTTCAGAACAAGTCTGCGTCCAACCGTTTAACAATCTTCCCACCATGAAATGTCCAAATGTTCAAAACTCTTTTCCTCATCCACCATTTGCCCTTCGTTCTTTGGCACGAATTGGTGGTATTTTAACCGCGGTAAGTTCAGATGGCTTTTTATATACTCTTTCTCCTACAGGTTGGCAAAAATCAGTTAATTGGACCACTATTTTTGGAGCCGTGAATTTTCCAACTACTCCTTTGAGAACAGAAAAAGGGATGTCTCTTCTCGGTGCTGATTTTGATTCTGGAGTTCCAATCTTTTTACTTCGTGATTCAGGAAAGATTGTTTTGGTTGATCGAATTGGAAGAAAGCATCCACTTTCACCTCCTGGAAACATTCTCGACGTCACCAAAATAAGTGACAACGATTATTTCTGTCTCTTGGATGATAACAGTTTGTGGAGTCCAGTTACCAATAAAAGAAAAAGAGTGACCGATTTTGAAACGCTGCGACCAATGCAAGAAAATTGTGTGAGTATTTCTCACCTTCGAAAATGGCAACCTGATCTTTCCTCTTCCAATTCAACACGGAAAGATTATCTAGTTTTCTTTTATCCCAGTGGAAAATGGTTTGAAATCCATTATGATGTAGAGAATGACAAGATTGAAGAATTGGGAGAATCTGATACCACGTCAACCTTATGGACTTCTTTTGAACATCTTCAAGGTGTGAGTACTGTCGGAGCTAAACTGTCTGCTTTTGGCTGGAGCGCCTTTTTAACAAATGGAAATGTGGTCTCTTTTCATTTTCCTTCAAAGAAATGGAAAAAGATGCTCTATTGCACACCAGACAATGATGAACTACCCGATATTTGTGTTGGAAAAGGAGCTTGGGATGTTCCTTCTACTACAATTTCTTCCAAACAAACTCTTGGTAATTATACCGTCTACAATGATCGTGGAATTCAACTCGATTTAATGAATCCTGATACCATTTTGAAAAAAGTTTCTCTTACAACTGCAACACAAAAGGCTGAACGAGAACAGTGGGAATTTTTGGTGTATGATGGAAATGAAAGTAACGCGTATTATTTCCATCAACTTCTAGAAAAACAAACTTTTCCTTTGATCGAGATGTCTGTCTTTGTACGCAATGGCTTTCAAGCGATTTATTTAAATCGGTTCTGTCTCCAAACTCCTCAAGGACAATATCTTTATTGGGATTTTACCAATCCGAATGCACAATTTTTGGGAGTCAAAGATATTTGTTTACCCGATCTTTCACAAGACTTTACCGGCACAAATTTGACTGCCACTGGAGTAATTGAAGCACAAAAGGGTCTAGGTTCCATTTGGAGCTTTGAAAATGGAATGGTGAAAAACATTAACGCGGCAGTGGGTGGATTTTTATTGCCCAATCTAACTTTGGGTAATGCCACTGGATTTCAGCTGGGAAATAATACCTTACTGTCTTCTCTTGGTTGTTTAAATTCAGATTCATCAGGTAAACTCTCTCTGATGAGTACCGGTTGTTCCAATTGGGCGGTAACTCAGTTAAATTGTCCTTCTTCAACTGGTTATATTCAAGAATATTGCACTTAATTTTTCCAACAAAAGAATCTCCTTTAAAAATTAAACCTTTCAAAAAGAATCTCCTTTAAAAATTAAACCTTTCAAAAAGAAATAAAACTTTCTCTTCAAAGAAAACAGATGGAGGGAGAGAAGCCACTTCGTTGTGTTGAGCCAAAGCTCCGGGAATTTGTCCCACAACCTCATCAATCAAGGGTGATGACTGAATTTTTAAAAACCAATCACCGTGGATTAGGTTTAATTCATTATTTGGGAACAGGAAAATGTCTTGATGGTGAGACTTTAGTCTGGTTAAAAGATGGAAAAAAGAAAATTCATCAACTCTGGGATTTGGAAGGTAAAATTATAAGTACAGCAAGAGAAGAAGAATGGAAAGAAATTGTTCCATTGACGGTGTATTCCATGAAAGAGGAACAATTGATTGAAAAAGAAGTTACTAGAATCTTTCGACAAGAAATTAATGAACTAATTTGTCTCTTAAAAATTGATAACACTCTTTTACGTTGCACTGCTCGCCATTCATTTTGGACACCAGCTGGCTGGATTTCAGCTGGCCAATTAAATTGCACTGATAAAATTGCATATTTTCAAAAGAAAGATAACACATTTATTTTACGTTGGAAAACTATTGAGAAAATTACCACCGTTCATCGTCAAGGTTATGTCTATGATTTAGAAGTTCCTGACACTCATTCCTATTTGGTTGAAGATGGTTTTGTTACACATAATACTTGCTCAGCCTTTCTTGCGGTTGATGAACTCTTAAAATTACCAGACAATTTAAATAAGGAAGTGTTTATTTTTGCTCCCGCTTCTTTGGCCAGCTCTTACCAAACTGAATATTGTACTTTTTGTGGTCAAACACCAGAGAAATTTGGTAGTAAATTTCATTTCTTTTCTTACAATGATCGAGCCGGAATCACCTCTAAAGTAGAAAGATTGAATTTAGATGATTCCATTATTATTGTGGATGAAGTACAGGAAATTGTGAATGGAAAAAGACGTGGCTCAGGCAGTTTAGCAGCGGTCTATGACAAAATTTACCTGGCCAAACGTGCACGTGTAATTCTTTTGTCCGGGACTCCCATTTATGAACCTTTAGGAATCGCCTATTATTTGAATTTATTAGAACCAGGAATTATGCCCACCAACGAAGAAGATTTTGAATTGTACCAACGAAAACCGAACTATCTCTTTCCTTTATTGGAAGGATTAATTTCAGTGGTGCCGAGTCCAAACCCTGAATTCTTTCCAGAGCGTGTTTTCCCTGACACGGTGGAATTAGTACCTATGAGTTCTTCACAATATTTGAAATATATTGAAGTTCGAACTAAAGAAATGCAAGAGATGGCCGTGAATCAATATCAAATTGAAGCGGCCAGAAAAAAGAATCCTGGATTGTACAATAAATTAAAAGCGATTAAGTTTATCCGCGATACATCTCTCCAATCAAGACAAATATGCAATTTTTATTATCCTGATGCCATTCAAGAAAAGATTAAACTTGGAGTCTATCGCTCTGATCGAGATGCCGATTGGATTATGAATGATCCAGATCCAATGGCCACGCTGACTATTCATTCTCCTAAGTTTAAAAGACTGTTAGAAAACATTTTACATACTCCAAAAGATGAAAAACATATGATTTACGGATTTTTCATGAAAACACACGGCTTACTTTTAATTCAAGCTTATTTGAAAAGATTGGGTATTTCAAGTTTAATTTTCTCTGGTGAACTGAGTACTGATTCTGCGCGAGCTGAAATTATTCGTAAGTGGAATGCTGATGATAATGTAAATGGAGAAAATTATCGAGTCATTTTAGTCAGTGGAGCGGGTTCAACGGGAATTTCGCTCTTTGCGATTCGTCATGTGCATATTATTGAGGCAGGACTCAACGAATTTATTACTGATCAAGCAATTGGACGAGCCTTTCGAACCAAGGGACATTTTCAACTTCCTCCCGAAAAAAGAAACGTAAGAGTGTATCGTTATTTTTCTACCATTCCCAAAGAGAAACAAGAAGAAGGGCGTTTTTCTTCGGAAGAAATAACTTATCAACGCGGTTTACGTAAAAAGAAAGAGACTGAAGATATTCTTGAAATTATTCGTCGAGCGGCTTTTGACTGTGGTGAAAGTTACAATCAAAGTAAATGTTATGATTATGAAAATACCATTGGAGAAGTTATCCCTATTCACAAATCAATTCGACGAAAAACCCCTTTTCGCGAAGAGGAAGGAAGGATGGTAATTTTGGAACAAAACCTCGAACCAGAAATTATCGAATAAACTTGATAGATATGGTGGAGTGGTTTAACCTCAGAAGGAAGTTCAACCTCAGAAGGAAGTTTAACCCCAGAAGGAAGTTTAAACGAAAAGTCTTTTAAAGAAAATGCCAAAAACCTTGTCTCGTATTTCTCGCAAGATTCATTGGGAGAAAATTCCTCATGTTGATTTTGATACTCCTGATGAAAAGTCAATTACATTGAAATTACACGCAACATCAACACCCTTTCCACGTGTAACTATTATTACCGTGGTAACAGATCCGAAATTATTTCTCTTTTCTTTTTACTCTTGGCGTTCACTAACTTATCCAGCTGAATTGCTCAATTGGATTATCTTCGATGAAAAGAAACATATTCCCGAGATTGAAGATAAACGTGTGCGTGTCATTACTGATGTGACTGAGAAGAAATATTCGGACTTGATTAAACGAGCCATGAATTATGTTTGGTTGGGAGAAGAGAAACTTGATCGAAATGGTGTTTATATGTCGATGGATTGTGGAGATGTAATGTTTCCTGATACATTGGTTGTTAAACATCGAACCATGATGCAATACAAAAAAGATTGCGTGGTTCCTGATACACTCGCGTATTACAATTTTGAAAAGAATACCAGCTTTGTGTATAAATTGTTTATTAAATTACCTCGCTCTGGATTGTATTGGAAAAAAGAATGGTGGAAGGCTCAAAGTCACTTAAATATGGTTGGTCTTCCTTACATTGGTAATTGTATTACAGTGGGAGTTCCCGCGATCGAAGCACTTCCTCAACCCTCCTCCATTCGTTTCTTTGAAAACTTTCCACCTGAAGTTAAACAGATGATTAAAATAATGCGAGGAATTCCTACCACTATTGTACCAGCATCCGCAAACAGTGCCACTTCAACCCCTGCACTTACCGAATCTGAGAAAACTGAATCTCCTGAAGAAAAAATCGAGAAAAAAGAATCTGCTCCTTAGAAAGATGTCCATTGATATCTATTTTCACCAAGAAGGAAATAACTATTTCTTTCGTCCTGATGTAAAAATTAACACTCAATGGATTGCATTTGATCTCGATTGGACTTTAGCCTATGCACGAAAAGAGTTATACCCACATGATCCAAATGATATTTTTCTCTTGCCTGGAAGAAAAGAGAAACTCACCAAGTGTATTCAAGAAGGTTATACTTTGTGTGTTTTTACCAATCAACTTGCCAAATCCTTAAAAGAAAAAGAGCAAAAATTACTTCGCGTACAGAACTTTTTGCTTTTACTTGGCTTGCCGTTGTTTGTTTTTGTCGCAACAGGCGATGATACTGGGAGAAAACCCGAGACTGGAATGTTTGAAATGGCCGTCAGATATTTGGGTAAACCATCAGAAGTGACCTTTGTCGGTGATGCAATGGGACGACCGCAAGATTTCTCCAATTCTGACTTAATCTTTGCGCAACGAATTGGAGCAAAAGCTCTTACACCAGAAGAATTCTTTCCACCGGTAATTCCTGAATTCAAATGTGCGGGACAATGTTTAATTTTGTTATCTGGACCACCGGGAGCGGGTAAAAGTACCTTTGCACGACGATATTTATCTGCGTTTCAAATTTGGGAGGGTGATCAAGTGGGAAAAAAACTTTCAAAATTGGTTGAAACAAGTTTAGCGGCAGGAAAATCGGTAGTGGTTGACGCCACCAACCCAGACCGAAGTGGATGGTATGCACTCGCACAAAAATATTCTGTTGAAGTGATTGTACTCCATTTTGCGCGCAATGGATTCATGTATAACCAGTCGAGAAACCCTGAAAAAAGAGAAAAGAAGGTTCCCAAAATCGCCTATTTCGTATACTACAAAAAGTTTGTCCCTTTTACGCAAAATGAGCGCGTTTTTGAGCTTTGGTATTGAATTTCTGCGGAAATTCAATGGATTTGGAAACACAAACTTTTTGCATTTTGATTGAAAATTTATGAACTTTCAATTAATCAATTGAATTGAATTCCCGGGAATACAAACTTTTTACATTTTGATCGAAAATTTATGAACTTTTCGGTTGAACAATTCAATTGAATTCCCGAAAATACAAACTTTTTGTATTTTGATTGAAAATTTATGAACTTTCAATTGACCAATTGAATTTGTTAAACTTCCTTCGGAGTTAAACATTTTTCCCTTTAAGAAACCTTTTCATGTGGATGGAAGTTGATTCCGATGAAGACGAGAGAATTTGTATTCAAGAAAATGAATTAGATTTATCTCTTCTGACAACTTTACCTGAAAAGAAACATTTTGTTAAATTGACTGACGATGAACGCAAATTATTTCAAGATAACTACCACGAATATCGCTATCGTATTTTACACACATTAGGATTTGGTGGAATGTCGTGGTGTTATGACTTTTCCGATGAAGAAAAAAGATGTGAAAAGTGTCAAAAAGAATGCATTTTTCTTTATTGTAATCAAGATGGTCGTTATTGTAATGATTGTTTTACAGGAAATCGGCAAGATCCTTGTATTACTGCAACTTTTTCACTTCGCGTGTGTGATCTTTGTGAGATGATGAGTAATTCTGTCTTTGGTGAATGGGTTTCTTGTGGGGAAACTGATCTATGTCCCATTTGTCTTTCAACACCTGAAGGAAAAGAAACACGTGCTTCTTTTTCTACGGAAAGGAAATGGACAGTGGAAAATTGTTATGGTAGTTTATTTGATTGGATTCCAGTCTATACAAATTTGGAAATTGAGAAAAAGGGTGAAGAAGATGAAAAATATATTGTTGAAGCAAACTCTTATTATTTACTCTTAAATTGCAATCCGAAGAGTGAAAGATATCGAGAAGTTGCTATTTGGCATTTTGATGATCATGCAAGAGTTGGTATTTTCTTCTTTCCTTCTTTAGCTGCGATTGAAGATCCAGAAGAATTTCTTCATCAAAATTGTCGTCCGACATATTACGGCTAAAAAGAGTGGAATTTGTCGTTTCCTTTGGGAAATAAAAATTGATTTTTTCTTTAAAAGAAAACGACAAATTTCGTATTTACAAAAACTTCCAATTCCAATGTCACATTTTGCTCTTGGTCTTTTACGCTATGGTTGTGGTAATCATCACAAAAATGAAATCTTAAAGCCTAGTCGTAAACGACTTGACCACGAAATTCAAGAATGTATTGTATGTCTCAATGTCGAAGAGGGAGAGAAGACGTTGAAAAAACTCCGTGAAAAAAGAGGCGATCTACGTTACAAAGGAAAAATTGTCGATAAAGACGAAGACAATAACATAAACAATGACCGTAGTGTTTTAAGTGGAAGTAACGCTTGTGTTTTTCCTAACTGGAAATTCATCTGTGTTTTTGGCTGTTTCGTAAGAACTAAAATGCAAACTGCCTTCGAACAAAATCAAAGTGATTTTTCTTTTTTTGCTGTTGACGATTTGTCAAGTGTAACAAAAGACTTTATTTGTAGTATTCTCGGCAATGACACTGAATTTGGCAATTTTGATGATCTCGACGAAGATACTCCATTTGTCAAAACCCCAAGACCAAAAGATCCTCATGATGTATTACCAGAAGGAGTTGAAAAAACTCGTTGGTGGTTAGAGGCGATTTTTACTCATCCTGATCACCCAGTAGCCGGTTATGAAGAGGCTCAATGGAGTCAAGCTGTCTTTCCAGACGAAGATGATGAAGAAAAGGAAGTGAAAGCTGGCCATCTTCGTTCAGGACGTAAACGACGCCAAAACGAAGATGACGATGAATACCAACCTTCGGAAGATTCTGAAAGTGAAGATGATGACGAAGACTATGAAGATGATGACGAAGACTATGAAGATGATGACGAAGACTATGAAGATGATGACGAAGACTATGAAGACGAATCTTCTGAAAGTGAAGATGAAGAACTTGTTGAAAAGAAGTGTAAACTTGAATCAGTCGGATGTGTTAGTGAGGATGGTGTTATTGATCTGACTACAGAAGACTATGGTCTAGAGGAAAACGCGATTGAAGACGACTACAACGAACAAATTCGACTGGGACGTCTAGCACGTTTTGTAGAACAGTTTCCCATGTATTATCACAATCCAGCTAATCTTCATAGAGATTTGAAGAAAGTGTTGGATCAATTGAGTTCTGGCGATTCTTAAAAATACCTCATATAAACATAAAAATTGAAATCTTTATTTCCTCGCGAGGAAATAAAATTTCCCCTTCCTCTGTTCTTTGAATGTCTCGACGATTTAATCTTCAAACCATTTGCCTTTGGCGTCAAAGAAGGTGGATGGTAGTTCCAGTTGGTTTTTATCTTGGGTATCGAATTGGAAAATCTCCACCGAGTTGGAGAAGTTTGAATGAAGATGATATGTAATGTCTTCTTGAAAGAAATAAAAAATTGATTTTCTACATAAATGTTGAAGAGAGTTTTAAAAAAAGAAGATAAACTTTTAGACTGAAATGGCAACTCCTCAAAAGATCGACGATTTCGACGATGATTATATAGTAGAGTTTGAAACGAAGGAAACTTCGAAGAAAACTTCGAAGGAAATTGAAACAAAGCTTGAACCTTTCTCTGTTTTAGTGCAGAGAAAGAAAAGAGAAGTGACACTTCGTGAATATCCATGGGGAGAACTTCTTGTGAAATATAACCCTCTTCCACAACTTATTCGACAAGATCAGTATCTTGTTGAACATCAAAAGTTTGACCGTGATACACGCTCATTGCTGTTTCCACTTCCACGAATTTTATCTTCTCAAATTTTTCTGACAAATGAATTCCTTTCTCAACTTGAATCTCTGATTGCAAAGTGGCAAACAGAAAGGCAGCTCTATGTGACTTCGTTGAGTTACTTGTTTGTCAAATCGAAAAAAGATCGAGATGCACTTTCACCTTCTCTCAAGTTAAGAGTTGAAAAATATTGCCAGGCCTACAATCTCACTTCGAAACATTTCTTGATCGTTCAAATCACACTTGATTTTTCTAAGTCTAAAGAATGGGAGAAATGTAAGATTGAAAATGTTCAACGAGATTATAGCAAGAATATTTCACTGGTTTAACCCCTCCCCGGGAGGAAGTTTAATAGAAATCTTTCATTTCTCTGCGGAGAAATAAATCTTTTTACAATGTGAAGAAAATTGATTCTTTTTATAAGAGTTAAGTACATTTTTAAAAGCAGAACATCTTTCTGTGGTAAAAACGTCAACTTGGTGAAATGTCTGTGTCAGATGATGAATACGTAAGTGATGTTGATTCGGAAACTGAATCAAAGGATTTGGAATCTTTTGACGTGGTGGACTTTGCTAATTCCAAGTGTAAAGTTAAGAAAGAAAACGTGCTTGAGAAAATTAAATTGGAACCTTTTTCCGTATTGGTTCAAAGAAAGAAAAGAGAACTGGCAGCTACGGCACATCCGTGGGCAATGATTCTTCAAAGAGCTTCTTGTATTCCTAAATTGCAATTGGCTCGACAGGATGTGCAAGTTGTTGCGAATTGTCAGTTTACTTCTGAACATCGCTCATTGATGTTCCCTTTGATGGCAACCGACTCTTCTCAACTCTTTGTGCCAAGTGAAATTATCTCTCAAATTGAAGCTCAAATTTCAGAGTGGCAACAAGAGAGGCAAATTCCTGTAAATTGGTTGCATTATTCCTTTGAAAAGTTGAATGGAAATCAAACTCATCTTTGTCAGTCAACTCGAAATCGAATTGCTCAGTTTCAAGAGACTCAAACGGATCCACATGACTTCTTCGTAATTGAAGTAGGACTTAATTTCTTGAAGGATTGGAAATCCACCAAAATTTCAGAAATTGGAAAAGATTACTCTCTCAACTTGGAGATTGTTTGATCATCTTTTTTAAAATCTTTTATTTCTCCGCGGAGAAATAAAATTTTTCATTGAATTGCAGAGTAATCTCGTTGAATGTCAGTATCAGCCTGTTGGAAAGGTGAAGTAACTAATGCAGGAATTGTTTTCCAGACATTCAAATAGGGAAACATTTCGATCATAAACCAATCAATCGGTTGAGGAATACCCATTTCTTCGGCGAGAGCGAGCATCTTTTTTGCGCCACCTGGAGAAACGCAATAGGCAAATGTGCCACCTCCATGCAGTCGTTTTTCACCTGAGCATTTCGCTAAAGAAAAACTGGGGAAATTACCAGTAAATTTTTGGAAGGGTGTATCCAACCCTTCCACATCGTCGTGAAATCCGAGGAAACAAAAGTCCCATTTATCGAGGTTTTGTCTCAAATAGGTAGCTGTCCGATTCCATTGTGGAATAAAATGTTCGACGTTGTGGTCAGCGTCATCTTCTAAGACAAGGCAGAATTGTTTTTCTTCGGCAACTCGTTCCCAAATTCGAAGATGAGAAAAGATACATCCCAATACACCACCTCGATAATTATGACTTTCATAGGGATTCTTTTGTTGATATTTCTTTTTCTTCAAAATTTCCTGGTCCCGAGTTGACATTTCCGAAAGGATTAATTTCTTTCCATTTACCGCGGGGAAACGTTCATACTTGAATCCCAACCATTTCACTGTCATTTCTTGCCAACGGTCAAATCGATGATCGAGATTAATCAAGAGTGTAGAGTAACCGTCAACTGGTTCAAAATTACCAATTACTCTTCCGACAGACATCATAAGATTCCATCCCAAAAGAATTCTTCTTTTTTCATTGCGGATGTAAGGAATACGTTCTTCCCATTGTTGAGTGTCAATGCCATTCTTAATAATTTGAAGAGCCTGTTCAATATTGTCAGGTAGCCGAATGAAAGCACGACTATCTAAATATCTCTCAAGATCAGGACAACCCCAATAAAAGCAGAGAGTCTCAGCAAGAATAGCATCAACAATTTTCTCTGTAAAATAACCAGCTTCGGAAGTATTTTCAGCCGTGAAAGTGTATTTGTATTTCAATAACACATCCTTATTGGGAATAGGATGCCAATAATGGGGATAAACGAAATGATCTTTGCCATACAAATGAAATTTAATCGGTGAAAAAGCGGCACAAATCTCGTCTAACAATTTCAAGCGATATTGATGACCAATCAGTCGATTTTCCTTGGAGAGAATGGCGCAAAAGAGATCTTTCTTTTCAATTCGTTGAGCCGCAAGTTCTTGGAGATTTAACGAAAGATGCCATTCAATTCCATTATAAGTCAAACAACTCTGTTCTTTTCTCCATTGAGGTGGAAGATGACCTTTGTTCACGGAAGATTCCATGGTAATTAGAAAATCAGTATTACGTGGCTCTCGATTATTGCCATTAATAACAACACAAACTGATTGATCAGTTGGCTCGCTACTGTCCACTATTGTATAAGGATATCCATCGGGAATCATCTTTCTCCAATCCTTCGACAATGAGGAAGAAAAATTGGAACTCAAGGCCAAAGTTCGAATTGGTTCTGACACCCAATCTTCTTTCTTTTCAAGAGAGGGAATAACTTTTCCAAGTAATTGATCCCATTTTCGACTTCGGTCGGACCAAGTTTGTTGCATGGCCCAGGTTTTAGCTTTGCTCGGAAGAGTATCTTTGTGAACAAGAGCCTTTTCAATGGCCGAAAGAATTTCATTCTCATATTCAGGTGAATAGATCTTTTGAGATAACAAGATTCCTCTGTCACCTACAATTTCCGTCAAAGCTGCCAAATTAGAACAAATGCACAAACACCCTCCAGCCATTGCTTCCAAGGCACTAATACAAAAAGTTTCCGGGAAATCTGTGGGATACAACCAAAATTGACATCGCTCAAATTCTTTCGCCAATTCTAAATTAGGTTTTGAACCATGATAAAAGATACCCTTTTCTTTCAAGGTCGGGAACTCCTTCTTTTCTTCCAGTGTCAATTCATCATCTCCTCGATAAATGTGCAATGTTGCATTTGGGTACTTAGCTTGAATTTTGGGAAAGAAAGGAATCAACCAGCGGAGTCCTCTCTTCGGTGAAGAAGTATAAATAAAGGTCATAGGTTCTTTTTCAACGAGTTTTTCTGAAAATGCGGTGGGGACAAATCCATTTCCGATTATTTCAATCTTCTCTGCGCAATCATAATAATGGGTAAAAATTTGTTTATGCCATTCAGTTTGAGCTACAATAGTGTCAACTGGACTGTTGTTTAACAGATATCGTCCTTGTTGTGGCAATTGAAGTCCCTGGAACGCACTGTGAGCACAAACATCGTGTAACCACAAAAGAACTTTACTGGCTCTGACTTCATGATAAAGAAAGAAGTTAATATATCTCGAAATAATCAAGAAGTCATAATGTCCTTGTTGATATTCCGCCGATGACAAAATTTGAAATCCAGGAATTGCAAAATCGCTCAAGAGAAAAACATTATAATAGGAGGACAATTCTTTGTAAAGATAAGTAAAAGCCAATTCACTTCCATAACAGCCGTAACCTCCTTTCATCATTGCTTGTATGGCGTAACCGAGATAAAACACGATAGTTTTCTTTGACATTTTTTCTTGAGTTATAAGCGTTCTGCTTTTTGAGGAGAAGGAAATTGCTTAACCCCGAAAGGATAATTAACCGAGTTTCCTTTTGGATGCGAGGGTGGAGGAATCATTTTTTTCACAAGCAAAGGAGGTTCTAATTCGGAACAGAATCCATACCAATTTTCTTCTCCTGAACGGGGAACGGACAGTCGATGATCAAACATACCAGCCAATCCATGAGGACAATTTTGAGGATTAACTTTTGGAATCTTTTCAAGTACCCGATCAATTCCATATGCCGAGGCTACTGTGTGATAAGGCAATTCTTCACGTCCTTGAAGACTCATTTTTGTTGAAAAGTGTTCTTTGGGAAAGAAAGAAAAACTACTATTTTTTCAAAAGGGAAATCTTTTAATCATTTCGAAGGAAGTTAAACATTCTCCGGGGTTAATCCATTCCGAAGGAAGTTTAATCTTAAGTTAACACCTCTCTTTTTAAAAGAAAATGGAAGGAATTAACATCGCCGATTGGGATGTTAAAGTTAAACAAAGATTTCAACAAATGCGAGAACAACTTCCCATTCTCCAGCAAGAATATGACATGCTGCTTAAAGTACTCAAAGGAGATTTATCTCCCGAGGAGCGACAACCTTTACAAGAAAGAATTCGACAACTCGAACAAATCATTCCCGATTTGGAAAATAATTCTTCTTTGAGTTATTATCTCTTTGAAGTTCCTAATTTTCTTGAATTATATGAAACCTTGGCCAAAAATGTCAAACCTCGCTCTTTCTTAAGAACGAAGGAAAGCATTCGTCAAGAAGAGATTGCAAATGGAGAAATTCGTAAAAATTGTGAAAATTATCTTAATATGATCCGCCAATACAATCATATTTTACAAATGGACATTCCTCATCTTAAAAGTTTGACTACTGCAATTGTTTGTGTTTGTGGTAATCGAGAATTTGAAGTTGACGACGGAAGAATTTTCTTTTGTAACAAATGTGGAACTCAAGTGAAAGAAAAAGTTGTCCAGCGAACGGCCAATAAAACAGACAATAAGACAAAATCGAATAATTCAATTCGTGAAGCTCATATGAGAAATTGTATTTTACAAGTTCAAGGTAAACAAAAGGTAAATATTCCTGATCAATTAATTCAAGATTGTGTAAAATATATTAGTGATCATCATATCAAAGAATATTATCCAACTGAAGTTCGAGATATTTTACGAAAAACTGGTTGGAAAGATCAGTACGAAAATGCGAATTTAATTTGGAGTATTCTTCGAAAAAGAAATTGTCCAGATTTTTCCGCTTTGGAAGGCGCCATTTTAGAAGATTTTGTTATTATTCAAAAGACATATGATGAAATTATTGAAGAAAATAAAGAAGTTAGAAAAAGTTTTATGAACTATCCTTTTACATTGTATCACATTTTAACTCGTCGTGGATATCGTTGTGATCTACGCTTTTTTCATATGTTAAAAGAAGAAAGAATTGATTGGTTAAACGGAATGATGAAGAAAATTTTTTCTCGTCTAAATTGGAATGGATTCAAACCCTTGAGTTTAATTTAAACCCTCACAGGGGGAGGATGTTTAACCCCTTGGAGGGAAGATGTTTAATTTCCCCTGGGAAATTAAATAGTCGGAAGATTTAGAGAATTACAAATTCTGAGGTTCCCTCTGAAATGACTTGTAGCCACATTGTACCTGTATAAACACCTTCTCCGTCAAAAAGAAGATTGGCAGAACAAATATCAGTATCCCAAATCCAAACATCATGGAGGAAATTTAGAGAAAGAGGAGTAATTTTTGCCTCTCCTGCCGCATTAATTGTTAAGTGAAGTTCACTCGCGTATACAATTGATTCTTTGACATCCGATTTTTGAAAACAACCTTTAATAGAAATCAAATAAGAGGATTGGGGAATTCCAGTGATTGAACAAATTTTGCTACCCGAGGAAATTTTCACCGCCCATGCCTTTGTCTGAATAGGAGATTTTTCTTGAATTAAACCAAATGGAGAAAAGATATATTTACTTCCATTTTCAAGATGAAGTATTTCATTTTCTTGATACAATTTAGTCTTTCCCAATAAATAAGAGGGTGTTGAAAGTAATGGTAATTCGAGGGGAAGTTTCAATTCAAAAGATCCTGGTGGTCCTTGAGGTCCAGTTGGTCCTTGTTCACCTTGAGGTCC
>CALMMZ010000011.1 GCA_937868685.1 uncultured bacterium
TTTAAAATGTTTTGAAATATATAAGAGAGTATGTTGTGTGTTGTATTACTTCCAGAGAAGTTTATCTGCTATTAGAGAGAATTAGGAAAATCTTGAAATGATATGCATTATCAAAATTGGTATTCTATTATAGATAGAAAATACAGTATATTGAGATTATGATTGTTTATTCTGTTCACAAAGAACAATACACTTACTTGACAAGTATTATACTAGATATTCTAAAAAAAGCAAGTATTTGTGCTGGAATAATCTAGAAAATCTAACATGATAGTAATGTAGTAGATACAATAAGGTCTAATAAAGTAGGTAAACAAAAAACACCCGAAGGTGTTTTTTGTAACTAATCTGTTTATTAGCAGTTCCGAAATTATCGGTCTGTTAATGATAGAGATGTTGTTTTGAAACCTCCAAGATCAGATGTGTAGTATGATGTTGCATCAGCATCAGTTAATGCGTATGCAATACTTCCTAATTTAACATTGAAGAATCCAGTTGCAGTAGCAAGAACGTTTGTAGAAACTACGAATCGTTCTGTTGTACCTTCTTCTACCAAGTATCCGTTAGTTCCTTGATCAGCACCTGTTGAAGATGTGATTTCTGAAGTAACAGTACCTGTTCCTGTAACATCGATGTCAGATTCACCTGATCCACCGTTTGTTAATGGAGCTGATTTGTCTACATATACATCACTACCGAATGCAGTAACGTCAAATGTAATTGTGAACAATCCTGAATCTGATTCTGGTGCTTGTGCGTCTCCAGCAGTTTTAACAGCTGAAGTACTTACCAATTTAACCATGATACCATCTTCGAAGAATGTTTGAGCTTCTCCTACAGCTGAACCTGTCCAGTCTGAGTTAGAAACATCGTCACCATTTTCATCCTCTACTGAGAATGCACCTGATGTTGAAGTTTTCAATGAAGCTACGATACTGTCTCCGTTTCCGAAGTTAGTTTCGAAGTCGTTGATATCAGCAACCAATTTAACAGTTACAGTATCATCTTTGTCGATCATAAAGTCATCTTTAAGATCTGTAAATGTTACGTATCCTGTTACAGTTGAAGCGATTGAAGGAGAATCAACAGAGTCGATTTCTTTTCCATCTACCATCAATTTGTATTCTTTAACGATTTCGTTTGAGTTAGCTCCTGTAGGAGTTACGTCAAATTTGATTTCGTCGATAGCCATATCTGAACCTGAAGCTTTGATTTTTGCTTCAACCAAAGTTACGTCAGGAGTATCAGAAACACTGTCAGCTTCAACTACTTGAGCGATAGGACTGTTAGTTCCTTTTGAAACTTTCAATTCTAGATCACCTGAAGTTGTAAGATCTTCGAATGAGAATGATTTACCATTTCCAAGATCACCTGTTGATGAATCAGTAATGATTGCACCTGAAGCGTCTTTGAATCGGATTGAATCAACAGTTACATCCCAATCTTCTCCTAGATCATTTGAATCAATGTTTGAAATTGCGTCAACTGATACGTAGAATTTAGATTTTTCACCGTCTTTTACAACAGCGTTTGAAAGGTTGATTGCTCGAGAGTAAACATCACTGTTTTCTGAGAAATCTGAAGTATCAGCAGATCCAACTTCTTTTGAACCTTGCCATACTTTAACACTGTCAATATATTTGTTCATTCGTTTTGAACCTGAACCTGTTTGTTCAAATGAAAGACGAACGTTTGAGATCAAAAGGTCAGATCCGTTATCAGCTTCGATTTCGAAAGCTAATACTTTAGCATCACTTTGTCCTTCTTTAACTTTTTCGTTTGAATAAGTTGAAAGAACGTTTACATCTTGTAGATCACCTGCTCCACCATTAAGTGTAGTCGAAGAATTATTGTTTGTATTAGTATTTGTATTCGCACTAGCCCCCGCACAAGCAGCACTCAACGCACTTTTAGTTCCATTTCCTACCAACGCATCAACAGTAATTCCTTTTGATAATTGGAAAGCTCGAACTGCAGCAGCAGTTCCTGAACCAAAGATTCCGTCAGTAGACAAAGATTGTCCTGCACAATTATTAAGGTTTGATTGAAGAGCAGATACTGCAGCACCTCGTGAACCTTGGCGAAGAGTAACTGATCCCATGTCCGCAGCTGTAGCAGCAGATGCAACGATTGCAAATGCGAATGAAGCTACAGCAACAGAAGAAATAACAAATTTTTTCATATATTTAAAAAGTTATTTTGTCTAAGTTAACTAAAATTATAATTTTAATTTGTATTTTCTTATTCACTCGATATGTGAAACAAGAGAATACAGATTGTATGCATATCCATACGTTGTGGATACGAAATATTCTTGATTTATATTTTCAATTTTATATATACCACACTCATACCGAGACAATATGAAGTAGTGGTAATCTATAAGTGAATAGATCAAGAAATTCCGGGTGGCATACCACTCTTGGTAAATACCCTATACTGAGGACAGTATTTACCAAGAGTGTTTTTCAAACACTCGAGACATGTTTGAATACATGGAAAAGTATACCATAGAATGAGCCTAATTTACAATAGCTTATTCAAAAGACAAATTATACATTAGATTTTCTGGCAACATTTCCTTGTACGGTAACATGAATAATATCATCTATAGGACATAATAGTATTATGTCCTATAGGAAGAATACTATTTAGCACCTTCCCTATTTAGACGAATCAATAGAGAAAATCTTACAAAGTATTTTCTCTTGTTACTAGTTTTCTTGCTTATTCCTGTAGCTATAGAAATCCACTATTTAATGATAAACAGAGTAACACTCTAAAGAGTATAAACTATAATCAAGATATAGTATAAATTCATTCTATATAAAGAAATGATACTAATATATTGGTTATTAGATATAATTTATATATTTTTCATCGCAAGTTTATATACTGCCCAACGTTTTTCTCCTTCTCGAATTAAGACGCCATGCTGAATAAGTTCCTGTAAGTCTCTCTGAATTGTTTTTTCGCTACATCCGGTAATATTTTCTGAGATGTCTTTAATAGTTACTGTCCCTTTAGAACGAATAGCTTTCATGATAGCGTCACGGCGTTCTTTTTTATCATCAATTGAGATATTTTTTTCACTCATGTGAGACGTTGGGATAATCGTTGGAGTGGATTGTTTCGGTGTTCGTTCTGGAATAACATGTTGTATGTCTTTTTTACGATACGATTCTTTTTGTAATTGTGTCTGTTGAGAGATTATTTTTTCAATATTGTCTTTATTGTCTTTTTCTAAAAAACTTTGTACTACTTGAGTTGAAAATGTCTTTTTAATTGACTCACGGTCTTTAGGTATTGTTTCATTTTCGTTAAAATATTCCTCAAGTGAAAAACCTCCTTGTTCTGTAGACTGTGCTCCCCCTGTGATCTGATGAACACGGAATGGGAATGATACCTGTCCGACACAATAGGTCATAAGTCGTTGATCAATGATACTAACAACTTTCTGTAACTGATAGAGGAGAATTGTATAGTTCATATCAGACACGAGCCCTGCACTATGACACAATTCATTGCATTGCATAACATGTTTTATCTGAGTAAAAAGCCTTTTTATGTCAGAAGTACGTACTCGGTCTGGATACGACTCAATCTGTTGGATATCCGACAATGTCACAATTGTCTGTCGCGAAAATTGCCTTAAGAGTCCTAGTGTGTCCTGATTCGATGGAATAATATTTGTAATAAGAATAATTGCTTGCGTAATTTTTGCCATACGCTCTGAAAGATTCTGTAAGATATCCGTCACTTGTGGAATAATCAGAGACGAATCAAAAGACGTTTCGTAATCGAAAATATTCATAGCCGGCAGTATACTGATTTTTTATAAAAAGTAAAGGACATCCTAGAGATATACGCTCAATATTATTTAACGTATATTTCTTTATTAATACTATTATCATTTCAAAATGGACATCATATACTCTTTTACTACTTTCTATTCCTCGCAGTATTGGCAGATATCAATACGTGATATAATAAGTACATCAACTTATTAACTCACAATACATCTATGGCAAAGAAACCCACTGAAAAAATGAAGAAGATCAAAACGACACAATCAGAGTTATCTGAGACAAATAACTCATTTATTAAAATTTCTCTCGCAACATTATTTATTATTTTAGGAATACTTATACTTCTCGGAATATTTGGATCAGGTGGTGTTATTGGTGGATTCCTTTATAGGAAATTTGCCTTGGGATTATTCGGATATATAGGAATTGTAATTCCATTCATTTGTATCTATTCAGCAATTACTCTCCTTTTCCCGAAACGATTCCTCCCAAATGTCCTTGATACAACTATTGGAATAATTATTATTATACTCATCACCGGTATTCTTCATGTTATTTCTCCTCATCTCGCACTCGGCGGTGCTATCGGACAGACTATTGGAAGTATTGTAATTAATCTCTTTTCAGGGGTTGGTGGATTTCTGATTCTGTCCTTGATAATATTCGTAGCCAGTCTCTTTCTTTTCCGTAATTCATTTAATATAGTCGAATGGATCTCAGAAATGTTTACTCAATCAATTGATACCGATAATAAGTATGATGAGTTTTTTGATGAAAATGAATTTATGGAAGAAGTAGTTGAAGATGAAAACACTGTAGTGACAAAAACCATAGAATCACCTACCCAAGAAAATGCATTTGAAGCTTCACTCCAAAATGCTGAAAAAGTTTCTCATAAAGTAAAAGACATACCAAGTGATGAGGTGAGTGATATTTCTATCAATCCAGTATATCTTTCTGAGGATTATACCCTCCCACCACTTTCTATTCTTTCACGAAGTGCAGGAAAACCTTCTGTAGGAGATATTCGTGCACGGGGTAATGTGATCAAACAAACTCTTGCGAATTTCGGTATTGATGTAGAAATGGATGAAGTATCAGTTGGACCAACTGTAACCAGATATGCTATGAAGCCTGCTCAAGGAGTAAAGCTCGCTCGTATTACCGCATTGAAACAAGACCTCTCATTATCACTTGCAGCACACCCACTCCGCATTGAGGCTCCAATTCCTGGAAAATCACTGGTAGGAATTGAAATTCCAAATATTACCAAATCTTCAATCGGACTCGGGAGTTTGCTCGAGGATAAAGAATTTCAATCTTCACCTCACCGACTACTTGTTGCTCTTGGAAAAGGAGTTACTGGAAAATCATACTTTGCAAATATTGCAAAAATGCCACACCTTTTAATTGCAGGAACTACAGGGTCAGGAAAATCAGTTACTGTTCATAACTTGATCATGTCACTCCTCTATCGGAATACTCCCGATGAATTACGATTGATTATGGTAGATCCGAAACGAGTAGAACTTACTCTTTATGATGGAATTCCTCATTTACTTTCACCTGTTATCAAGGAACCTAAAAAAGCAGTGCTCGCCCTAAAATGGGCAGCTAAAGAAATGGAACGCCGTTATGACCTTCTCGAACAATATCAATGTCGTGATATCAAGTCATATCATGAGAACGTAATGATCCCAGCACATGCAGAATTTGATGGTACTGACCCAGAATCACTTCCTAAAATGCCTTATATCGTCTGTATTATTGATGAGCTTGCCGATATTATGCAGGCATATCCTCGGGAACTCGAATCTGCCATTGTACGACTCGCTCAGATGTCACGAGCAACGGGGATCCATTTAATTCTTTCAACACAACGACCATCGGTAAATGTTATTACCGGACTTATTAAAGCAAATATTCCATCACGACTAGCATTACAAGTAGCGTCGCAGATTGATTCGCGAACAATACTCGACACCCCAGGGGCAGAATCACTCCTCGGCGCAGGAGATATGCTCTATCAAGGTGGTGACATGTCAAAGCCAGAACGTATCCAAGCTTCATGGCTTCCCGAAGAAGAGATCAAAAAAGTTGTCCAATTCATTAAAAAGAAAAACCCAAGCCTTGCAGATCATATTACTATGAGCGAAACCCTTGATGATGAAAAATCAATCATCGGAGTAAATTTCGACGATGAAAGTGAGAGTGATGATCCATTATATGAGGAGGCTCGTAGGTTCGTTATTGAAGCCGGAAAGGCAAGTACAAGTTATCTTCAGCGAAAGTTAAAAGTTGGATATTCTCGAGCTGCACGATTAATTGATCTTCTTGAAGAAAATGGAGTTGTCGGACCCGCTGAGGGGTCAAAACCTCGAGAAATCCTTACTTCAAGATCGTCTACACATGTTCCAGATAATTCAAATAGTGAATTCCTTGAAGAAGATAATGATTAAGTATATACTAGAATCAAGACTCAATAACCCATTACATATTTTATTTATGAGTAATTTTACCAAGAAAAAACATCTCCTAACTTATGGAGTAGGAATATTTGCAACACTCATTCTAGGAGCTTTTATGGTGAGTCGTATTGCACCGCTCGTACGCGGTTCTGCTATTACTCTCGATCATATACCAGATCAAGAGCTCACTAACCCAAAGATTGTTCTTTCTGGAAAAACATTTGATACAAAACAACTTTCAATGAACGGTACTCCGATCACCTTATCTCCTACAGGAAATTTTGAACAGACAATTATTCTCCATCCTGGTTACAACATGATTACTCTTGATGGTACTGATACACTTCATAAAACAAAAAAACATACTTATACTTTCATTTTAAAAGAAAACGATACAGGAACATTTGCAGTAAGTACACTTCCTTTGCAACAATAAATCCAACTATATACATCAAAAACAACCTTCGAGACGGGTTGTTTTTGATTATTTTTTTATTTTCTATTCCATGATATACTTTTATTGTATGGCAAAAAAAGTTACCAAAAAAGACTCTTCTGGAGATCTCGAAAATACATTAAAAATGATTCAGACCAAGTTCGGTGAAGGTGCAATTATGAAACTCGGTGAAGCCCCAAAGGTTGATATTGGAGTTGTACCGACAGGATCAATCGGACTCGATGCAGCGCTCGGTATTGGAGGACTTCCTCGTGGGAGAGTTATTGAAATATTCGGACCAGAATCATCTGGTAAAACAACTCTTACCTTACACGTAATTGCAGAAGCACAAAAAGCAGGAGGTGTGTGTGCCTTCGTAGATGCAGAACACGCGCTCGATCCAGACTATGCAAGTAAGCTCGGTGTAAACATTAAAGAACTCCTCGTTTCACAACCTGATACAGGAGAACAAGCACTCGAGATTACTGAAGCACTTGTACGATCTGGAAAAATAGATGTAGTAGTTATTGATTCCGTTGCTGCACTCACTCCGAAAGATGAAATTGAAGGAGATATGGGAGCACATCATGTTGGAAAACAAGCTCGCCTCATGTCACAAGCATTGCGAAAATTAACTGCAATTGCAAACAAATCAAAAACAGTAATTATTTTCATCAACCAAATTCGTATGCAAAACAAAATAATCTTCGGAAACCCAGAAACAACCCCAGGAGGAAAAGCACTCAAATTCTATTCTTCAGTACGACTCGATATTCGTCGAATTGCTCAAATTAAAAAAGGTGAAGAAGTTATGGGAGCACGAACTAAAGTAAAAGTTGTAAAAAACAAAGTTGCAGCACCATTTAAGGTTGCAGAATTTGATATTATCTATAATGAAGGAATTTCTCTCGAAGGGGAAATGCTTGCGCTTGGAGAAAAATTCAAGATTATTGGGAAAGCTGGAGCAAGTTTCAGTTACTTGAAAAAAGATAAGGATGGTAAGGAAGAAAAAATTTCACTTGGCCGTGGGTACGATGCAACTCGACAATTCCTACGATCAAAGGAAGGTGAACCATTAAAAAAGGAGATTTTAAAAGAAGTCACTAAACATATTAAAGATGGAGGGTTATCATTCACTGCAAGTAAAGAAGAGTCTGATGAAGACTCTGATGAAGGTGGAGAATAATTATATAACAAAAACAGCGATACTAATCGCTGTTTTTTAACTCTTCTCTACTCGTTCATAATATTCACCTGTTTCAGTATTTACACGCACCACATCACCTTCATTAATAAATAGTGGTACATTGATTTCTGTTCCATTTTCGAGTACAACAGATTTAGTAGCACCTTGAGCTGTGTTCCCCTTTACTGCAGGAGCAGCTTCTTTAACCTTGAGGTCAATTTTAATCGGAATTGAAAGTCCAATAATTCGTTCCTCATCGTCTTCATTAGTAAAAATAACCGCATCATAACTATCATTAGGGCGAATCCATTTTTGTGCATCACCAATAATATCTAAGGAGAGAGTAAATCGTTCACCTGGTTTTCCATCTGGATGAAACCAAAACTCCCCCTTTTGTTCGTAAATAAATTTCACAGGAGATTTTTTCATATCAGCTTCATCAACTTTATCAGTTGCTTGAAATGATACCTCAACTACACGACCTGTGATTAAGTTTCGTAATTTTGTCGCATTCACTGGTTTTCGCATTTGTTTACGGAACACATGTGAAGTCAAAACTTCGTACGGCTCATCATCATGAATAATAAATTTTCGTGGAACAATCTCGTTATAATCAAGCATATACATTGAGTATCTCTTGTAAAAATTACTTTCTGAAACCAAATCTACTTATAACTGAGCGAACTCAAGTTGTAAAAGAAAGCAATTTTTATAAGAGATACAGAATTAATGAATAATACTCTCATCCTACTCTTTTTTAAAAACTTTTCAAGTAACGAAAAAAGTATCTTCTCTCAAAAAAAATGATATACTAGACACTATATGAACAAAAGTATCCTTTCTCAAAGCTACATGTTTGCAGTGCTCGTAACTATCATTATTATTGGACTTATTGTAGGAAAACAAATTTTTATCCCGTTAACACTTGGACTCTTCTTTTCACTTTCACTCGCACCTGTCGTGACGAAGCTCCAATCATGGCATATTCCAAAAATTCCTGCTATTATTTTGAGTTTCCTTGGAGCACTTGTCATTCTCGGAGTCATTGGTGTGACTGTTGGATTCGCTGTTAATGATTTTCTTGAAAAACTCCCAACTTATACTGAATCTATTGGAGAAACTCTCATTACTACTAAAGAATCTATTCTTGGAAGTATTCCAATCGATCCAATAATTATCGAACAAAAAATTTCTGAGAGTTTCGAATTTTCTACAATTGGAATGAATACTTTAAATAGCCTTATTACCACCACCACCAATATTGGCGCACTTCTCGGGCTCACAACAGTAATTACTTTCTTGACACTCCTCTATCGTGACCGTATTCATAATTTTATAAAAATGATCGCAAAAGAAAAGCATCAAGCATATATCAATACCATTGCCCATAAATCGTTTTCGATTATGCCACGCTATCTCCGAGGTATTCTCACTGTAGTAATCATTATGACCATTCTCAATTCACTCGGATTCATGATTATTAATATTCCAAGTCCACTTTTCTGGGGATTAATGGTATCTCTATTAAATATTATTCCGTATATCGGGCCGATTATCGGATTCGGTGCGGCTACAATATTTGCACTTCTTGTTGCGGGGCCAACCACTGCAATACTCACTATTGGAATGTTTCTTATTATCCAATTCATTGATAATAACTTTTTAACACCTATTATTGCAGGTGGTCAAATTAATATCAACGCACTTGCAGCAATCATTTCACTTGTTGTTTGTGGGATGATTTGGGGAGCTATTGGTATGGTACTTGCACTTCCTATTCTCGGATTGGTTAAAATTATTTTTGATGAAATACCAGAATTTCAACATCTTGGCTATTTGATTGGAGATGAAAAATAGAGTATACTCTATTTCAAAGAGATTTAAACAATCTCTTCTCGAATATTTATCCATTAATTATTTTACTATTATGTCACATCACAAAGCTTTTTTTGAAAAATATGCAACTCCGATTTCTATTATGGTTGCAGGACTTCTCGTTGGTGCAGGAATCTTTCTTTCAAAAACATCTTCAAATACTTCTATTTCTCAGCAAGAATCGAACGAAACTTCAATTAACCTGAAAAAAGTTCTTAAAGGAACAGGTATTAATCAGAAAAAACTTGAAGCATGTATTGCTAATCAAGATACCAAAACTAAAGTTGATAACGATATGAACCTTGCTCAAGGGGCTGGTATGCAAGGGACTCCACATATGGTAATTCTTACAGAAAAGGAAGGAAAACCTGTCCAAGTAGCTGTTCCAGGAGCTCAATCAAAGGAGGTTATTGAATATGTTATCGATAACGGAGAACTTCCTGAAGCATTTGCAGATTATGCTGTAGAAGTTGTAGAACAAACAGTTACTGATCAAGACCGTGTTCAAGGTAATACATCAACAGCAAAAGCAACTATTATTGAATATTCTGATATTGATTGTCCATTCTGTAAGCGACTCCATCCAACACTAGATTCACTCGTTAATGAAGGAAAAATTGTTTGGGTATACCGACACTCACCAATTCCACAACTTCATCCTGACGCATACAATAAAGCAATTACTGCTGAATGTATCGCAGAAGTAGGAGGGATTGATGCTTTTTGGAAATATCTTGACGCAACAGTGTCTTAATAAACTACAAAAACAGAGGTATTAGAACACCTCTGTTTTTATTTGGCAAGTATCCTTTTTAAGAGAAATATATTACACTCCATACTATATGACAAAAGAAACAAAAGTATTTATTGGAATTGTCTTTGGATTAGTAGTAACAATTACAGGACTTTTCATTTTTAATGCAAACACACCTGGAAAATATGATGAATTTGCACAATGTATCAATAATTCAGGAGCAACATTTTTTGGAACATTCTGGTGTCCTCATTGTCAACAACAAAAACTTCTCTTTGGAAAATCAGAAAAATATCTTCCTTATAAAGAATGTTCAACTCCAAACGGTCATGATTTTAATCTTTGTGCTAATGACAATATTGAATCAACACCGACATGGCAATTCGCTGATGGTACTCGGGTAACAGGAGTACAATCTCTCGAATCTCTCGCAACTGTTACGAACTGCAAGCTCCCTCAATAATTAACCAAAACTATCTATGCAACTTTCTACTTTCTCTTATCTCTTAGGATTAGGAACTATTATTCTTTTAATTCTTACAGTAACGGTTGTTATCATGAGAATTACATTCGGCCAAAAAAGTACTATTATTAAATCAATCACAGAGAATGCCATCCTTATTGGATTTACACTTGGATTCTTTGCTCTTGCGGGCTCACTCACCTATTCACAGATCTACGAACTTACTCCATGTCTATTTTGTTGGTGGCAACGTATATTTATTTATCCTCAAGTAATCTTTTTCGCTATTGCATGGGTACGATCAAATAAACAATCTAAGGAAATTTCTATTTTCCATTACACAACACCTCTTGCTATTATTAGTACTCTTACGTCATTTTACCATATCCTACTTCAACGAGGTATTGTAGGACCAACAGGATCATGTATTTTAAATGGAACACCTTGTAATATTATCAGTACTCAAGTATTCGGATTCATTACCATTCCTGTTATGGCATTCACTATCGGTATTGCACTCACAGCACTTGGCTTACTAGTAATCAAACAAAGAAACAACGCTTAATGCGTTTTTCTTTTGACTTTTTTTGATTTTTAAAGCAAAATAAATGCCATGTATTCATCTTTTATAATTCCTAATCTTGCAATATTAGAAAAATTTGCAAAACAACTCGTTTATATACTCCAAAATCTCCCCCCTCGAGACTATGCCTGCGTCATCTGTTTAGATGGCGACATTGGTGTTGGAAAAACAACACTCACTCAAATGATTGCTCAGAATCTCGGAATTACCGAAACTGTTCAAAGTCCTACTTTTGTTATTAAGAAAATATATCCAATAGCTAATAATAAATTCTCTAATCTCATTCATATTGATGCATATCGACTTGATGACTTAAACACAAACTTAGACACACTCGAATTTAAAAAAGATTTTGCAAATAAGGAAAATCTTATTATTATTGAATGGCCGAGTATTATTGTAGACTCTATCCCAGATACCGCACTTACTATAATACTCAAGCATAAAAAGGAAGGAAGGCTGGTTATTCTTCCTTCAGAAATATCTTTACCATCAAAAAACACCCCGATTCACATGGAATGAAGGTGTTTTTTGTTTAAGGAGAATATATTCATTCATTCACAACAATGATTGACTAGTCTCGTGATACTGGACGATACGGAGTGTAATCGTCAGTGTCATCATGGTGTACCACAGAAGCATTTGATGGTACTACTGGAGCATCATTTCGTGAATAATAATGATGATGTTCTTCTTTTCGAGTCATATAACGAATAGCCAAAATAACTAAGATAAGCAAAAGGATCAAGAATAACCATCCTGCAAGTGACCCAAGCCCTCCTAATCCGAAGATTGAAGCACCAAGAACACTATTATTTGTTGTTACAAATGTATCAGAATCATAAGCAATTGCATTTTCTTGTGCTTGTTGATTTTCTGGATTTTCAAACGCAAGAATTGCTCGTGCAGTTACTGGGTCACCATCTTTGAGTGATCCAGTTAACCGTGTTCGGACAGTAATATCATCTTTTTCAGACACACGAAGTTCTGAGATTTTGATATACACAGCATTTGCATCACGATCAATTTGTCCACGATCTGCTGCAACGATTTGTAATGCTTTCGGGAAGGTAACTTCAAGTACTAAATCACGAATATCAGTATGAGAAATATTTTCCCATGCAACATCGTATACTAACTCTTCACCTCGAGCAATAGTATCTCGATGATTATCGATCATTAGTCGAACATATCGAGCACTTCCACCAATATCAGTTGCTACAATTTTTCCAGTATTATTAGTATTATTTGTAGTTACGTTATGAATAATTGTATTTGTAACAGTTTGTTTTTTGGTAGTGATTGAAACCACTGATCCTGTAGTTGTACCCTTACAATTTTCTGCAACTGCTTGATAATAATATGTTGTTCCAGGTTGAAGCCCAGTTAATGCAATTGTCATATTACCACTATTAACACGATTCACTCGTCCAGTAGTTGAATTAAGTGCAGAAGCTGATACTCCATACTTAAAATAAGTTACCCCTGAACATCCATTCATATTATAGAATCCATCAATGATTACATTAGTTGATTCTATACCAAACCCTGACAGAGTTTGTATAGATGGAAGGCTATCTGAATTATTTGTTGGTGGTACATATGTATCACCTCGATTCATAGAAAACGATACCCAATCTCCACATCGATACGATCCATTATCGGCACATGCTCGAAATTCATAATTTCCATCAGAAAGTCCTGTAAGGGTATATGAAAATCCTCGTGATGTATTTCCTGATGATCCTGCTGATGGTAAAGTAATTTGTGAACCTCCTGATCGTCGATACTCAAAATTCATTTTGTTTACATAGTAGTTACTATTGTAATAATTACCATACAATACTGCTGTTCCATTGTTACTTGGATTAGCATTATTAGTTACTACTGTTATATTATTAGTATCATTGATTTCTTCTGCACCCGTTGTAAATGATTTTTCAGATCCATATATAGTACCTGCTGTATTACTTGCACATGCTCGGTAGTAGTAAGTAGAACTATTTGAAAGTCCTGAAAGAGTGTATGAATAACTTCCTGAAGCATTCGCTCCTCGAGAAGTTTCATTTACTGTTGTCCAACTTGAATTGTTTGCTTTTCGGTATTGGAAACAAGTAGTAGTAGCGTATCCGTTTGAACTATAACTTCCTTGGAAAGTTGCTGAATTTGTCCCTACGTTTGTTGGGTTGTTAGTAGAAACCGTTGGTTCTGAACCAGGTGGGGTTTCATCACCCGTTGTAAATGATTTTTCAGATCCATATATAGTACCTGCTGTATTACTTGCACATGCTCGGTAGTAGTAAGTAGAACTATTTGAAAGTCCTGAAAGAGTGTATGAATAACTTCCTGAAGCATTCGCTCCTCGAGAAGTTTCATTTACTGTTGTCCAACTTGAATTGTTTGCTTTTCGGTATTGGAAACAAGTAGTAGTAGCGTATCCGTTTGAACTATAACTTCCTTGGAAAGTTGCTGAATTTGTCCCTACGTTTGTTGGGTTGTTAGTAGAAACCGTTGGTTTTGAACCAGTTGGGGTTTCATCTACCGCAACTGCACGATAAGCAACTTTGATAGTTCCCCAGTTTGATAAGTCTGGTTGTAATGCAGTATTTACAAGTCGCCCATTACTATAAAGTGAACTATCTCCAGTAATATCAATAGCCTGAAGAACTCCTGATTGAGTAGTTGCTTGGAATTCTGTTTTTACAAGCTCCACTTTTACTTTTGATGGAAAAGTTGCTTTTACTGAACCACTTTCAGCAAGAGATGAGCCTACTATAATTTCTCCAAGAAATGTTTTTGATGATCCAGCTGAAAATGTTACACCATTGGCATTCGTCATACGAACGCGAACATTATTTGCTACTGCATCACCAGTATTACGGAAATATACTTTTACAGTAAAAATATCTCCTGGACGCACAGTAATACTCTGTCCATTCCAACATGGCTGAGCATAACCTTCTGTTGTTGTTTGATTAATGATACTTGTTGTATCACAATCCTCTGCTCGCGTATTGAATGCATAATCTGCATATGCAGTATCCGCAAAAAATACCATTCCGAGTCCAAGAATCAGAACGAGAGCAGATGATGAAATTTTTGTAAATAATTTTTTCATAATTGTTTATTGTTGTGAATTAATGATAAACAAAGGTATTCTAGCATAATATAATATATTTGTCAAATACCTCCCCTTTTAACAAAACAATACTTAAATTATACTATAGTTTCAAAAATTTTAAACAAATAAAAAAATAATTCTTAAAAATTGTCAAGTGGATAGAAATTCCGAAAAAAGTATACTAAATTATATGAAAAATACTCGATCTTCTTGGCTTTTTGCTAGTGATTTATTTGCATTCGTCATTGGATTTTTTGGGTTTATCTTTTTTTCCTTTCCGAAAGATCAATTTTTACAACAATTTAGTATCCATGCACCAACTTTTTCTTTTCTTATCATTTTTTGGGTATTAATATTATATATTTTTCATTTTTATGATCTCCAAAAATCAAAACCAAATGTTGTTTTCTTAAAAAACTTTGGGGTTGCAGGAATTATT
>CALMMZ010000012.1 GCA_937868685.1 uncultured bacterium
CATATGAATGTCATAAGTCTATTACCAGAGGGAGAATACCTTTGGGAAAGAAATGTTGGCTTGAAACAAGTTCCAAGAACTTTTGATGATTGATACTAGTTACAGTTGAGAGGCTTCGTTTACACTCGGTAGTGTTTGGTCGGAACTTACATTTTGCTGAGTGACTGTTGAGAATACACCTTTGGGGGCCTCTCATTAAATCTATAAGCCTGGGGTTTATGCCCTGGGCTTTTTTTGTTTCTATTTTTTGCACTTGACAACGAACAATGTCCGTGTTAGACTGTGTTCATGAGTGAGGTTGAGATGGCCAATCTAGTTGTTTGTGGAATGTCATTTATTCGCAAGAATAAAAAAAGTGGTAGTTTGGACACAAAATATGAACTACTGATCCCAGGTTTTGATCTATGTCTCAATCTATATGAAACCATAGATCATTGTACAAACCCCCTATCTGTTAATCAAGCAGATACTGTTGAATGGTTCATATATTTTGAATCTGTTAATTTTGATAGCCCAAAGTCATTCACTGTTGATTATGGCTCAGGCAGAGATCCTGAAAGCGCATTGAAACACTTGATTTGGCATATAGAAACAGATGCTAGAAATAATAAACATTTGTCAAAGTTCAAAGACTTTCTAACGAAGGCGGGATACAAAAATGATCCAGAATGAAGATTCATATGAGTCAATTTCTAACGATAAGGCGTATACTATGTTCAAGGAACTTGTAGGTAGTGATGCAATGGCATCTGATTCTGCTGTTCCATACAATGTAGAGCGAAACACTAGGGTTTCAGAGGCAATCGCTATTGCTGAAGTTGATAGTACCTGGGCCTTCCTCTTTCCAGAAGAAGATGAGGATGGTCCAATTGTTGAATTCCATTGTGCCGATGCGAATTCTTCACACACCTATATCAAGCAAGTTCCTCTACTTCTTTGGAATGGTGACTTCATGGTTCATCTCTACAACTATAAGGGCTTTTAAATGAACATTGTTGAACTTAAGGCCACAATCGATCTTCATCGTGACAGTTATTATAATGGCGAAAGTGTCATTTCTGATGAAGAATATGACCGCTTGGTTGAACAATATGAGGAAATGACGGGAACTAAACTGCCAGTTGGCACTCCAGTGCCAAAGAACTCACCATGGATTAAGACAATGCATGTGATTCTTCCTGGCTCAATGGAAAAGTTGAAAGATGGTGTTGAGCAATGGTTCCGTGCAGCAAAGACCGATGCTGTATTTGTAATGCCCAAATTTGATGGCATTACCCTTTGCCTATATTATAAGAATGGCAGACTGAATAATGCTATTTCCAGAGGTGATGGTATTGTTGGGGAAGATTTGTTGGCAAATGCACTAAAGGTTGATGGCATTCCTCATACAATCCCTGAAACTCAGGATACATATATCCGAGGAGAAGTTCTTTGTTTTAGGAGCAACATGGATAAATTTCCTGAAGCTGCTAATCCAAGGAATGTTGTCTCTGGCACAATGCGTCGGTATGATGGTGTTGGTTGTGAGAATCTATCATTTGTGGCCTACTATGTTAGGCAAGTTGATTCAGATCAGGTTGCTTCTCAACTAGACCAATTCATGCAACTGGAACAATGGGGTTTCAATAAGTGGGGTGATAAGTACCTGCCACTGTATTTCTGTAGCACTCCAGATAGAATTAAGTATATTTACAACACCATCCATCAAGAATATGAACAAGGTGGTTTTGATTTTGACATGGATGGTGTTGTAATCAGAGTTGATTCAACTGATCCTTCTTTGTATGAAGGTGCTATTCCAGAAGGCATGATTGCTTGGAAGTTTCCAAGTAAGCAAACGGTGACTCGTTTGAAGAGGATTCTGTGGCAAACTGGATATACTGGAAAAGTCACCCCAATTGCTGAGTTTGAACCAGTTTCAATTGCTGGTGCAACAATCAGTTATGCAAGTTTGCATTCAGCGGACAATGTAGAAAGGCTCTTTGGCAAAGGAGAATTTGTTCATAAGTGTTTTGATGTTATTGTCAGCCGCAGAAACGATGTGATTCCATACATTGAGGAAGTTAGTGCTGTTGGAGAAGAACTTATTGGACTTCAAACTGTGGCATCCAAGTGTTTGGTTTGCGGCAAGCAAACCAAAAGAATCGGTGCTGATTGGTATTGTTTGAATCTAACTTGTAAGGCAAGGGTATCTGGTACAGTTGCTCGCTTTATTGAAAAATTGGGCATTTTGGGAATTGGTGAACAGTTTGTGACGGCTCTTTGTGAATACTATTCAATCATTAGCGTTGATGATTTGTTCACGATCAATCTCGATGATCCAGGAATGAACATCAATGGGAACAAGTGTGTTGCTCAATGCAAGAAGCTCAAAGATGGCCTTATTGAGAAGCGGACTTCAACACCACGACATGTTTTGTATGGTGCAATTGGAGTTCCATCCTGGGGCTCCAGAATGTTTGCCAAGGCATTTCAGTGTGTTGAACCAGACAAACTCATTGACATGGCGATGAAAGAGCCTTATGCTCTGATTATGAAGCTTTCTGGTAATGGCGCTGGGGAAACAAGTGTGATGAATCTTCATGATTCATTGGCTGGTGGCAATTACAAAACATTTAAGAATATTGAAGCCTTCTTTACTTTCCCATCACAAAAACAGCCAACGACAACTTCCTTGACAGGAAAGTCATTTTGTTTCACTGGATTTAGAAGTAAGGAACTAGAGGCCACTATTGTTGATAAAGGTGGGGAAATCAAGTCTGGGGTTTCCCGAGGATTGAACTATCTAGTGACCAAAGATGCTACTCCTACTTCTAAGACAGAAGCAGCGGCTAAATATGGCACTAAGATTATCACAAAGGTTGAATTGGAGGACATGCTAAATGAATGAAGTTAATATTGATGGAACAGTAGAAGAATATGAAAAAAGCATAAAGGAAACCACTGGACCACTGATTGTCTATTTTAGTGCTCCGTGGTGTGGACCATGCAGAGTGTTTGGTCCAATTGTTGAAAAGGCTGGACTGCCAGTTGTTAAAATCAATACTGATAAGTACCAAGAGATTGCAGCTAAGGCTGAAATAAGATCAGTGCCAACTGTTCAATTGTACCAAGATGGTGTTCTCAAAAAGGAACGTTCTGGTGTCATGCAAGAATCAGCATTTTCAAAGTGGGTGACAGAATGAAAAAGAAATATGATCCGAAGCAAGTTTTGGCCAATGTTGCCAAAGTATTTCCTTCGGAATATGAAGGTGACACTCTTGTTATTTGGCACGGGATCAAATATATTAAAATTGAGCCTGCCTTTCTTGAGAAGAAACAATTGAATGAAGAACAGGTTATTGAATTGGTGAAGAATATTCAAAAGGGAGGCTGAGATGAAAGTTTCATTGATTGGAAGGTCTGCTGGTATTCACAATCTATATGAAACAATCAAAACCATTTCTGCTACAAAGGGAGCCACCATTGTTACTGCTATTGATGGTGAATTCTCTGATAAAGTTTTCATGGTTGCCAAGAAGCTCAAGGTTCCAGTTTTGAAATATTCAAATGATCCTCAGATGAAGAACGGACGGGCAGAAGCCGTCCGCAAGGCAATTTCTGACACAGATTGTTGCATTCTGTTTTCCAATGTTGATGATGACTTCAGCAAGTTTGCCAAGACTGTTTGTAGCTTGAAAGACAAGCCATTTGAGGTCATTTCTCCCTGAGCCTGTGCGCCCTTCGTGCCTGGGTGCGTAGGGTGGCCTGGGTGCCTGCCTGCAAACGCCCTAGGCGCGCGATTCCGGGCCGTCTCGTCTATTATTTAGAGAGTGGGCCGGACGGCAAAGGAAAGCGGGATGGGAATCACATTGAAAATGGTTGTTTCGGCAACCTTCATGAGCAAAAGGCACTATGACTCATTATGGCATGAGCTTCCAGAACATCTAAAAGAGGTGCTGGGTTCATACAAGAGAAAGCGTGCAATTGTTGAAATGGTTGATTTGTGTTCTGAAGATATTTTAGAAATTGAGACACTATTGGAGAAGTTCTCCATAGATACCAAAAAGAAAATTGAAAGGGTGAACAATGGATAAGTACTGTATTGAAAGCCGTGGTATTCTTAATGACAGGGAATTGCTATATCAATGTCAGACAGAAAGCATGATTCTGCCATTTGAGGTGGAAAAGATTTCTCATGTTAATGAGAAGAAGATTATTTCCAAGGGTATGAGTTCATATGGATATGATGTAACTCTTGATAACAAGTTTATGTATCAAGATGGCCCACATGTTATTGTAGATCCAAAAAGCAATCAGAACATTTGGAAGAAGATTGTTGTTGAGGAGCCTTATATTATTATCCAGCCTGGGGAAGTCCTGTTGGGTGTTTCTAAAGAGAAATTCCGTATTCCATCTAATGTCCTTGGTTTGTGCTTTACCAAGTCAACATATGCTAGGGTTGGTATTCAGTGTTTGGCAACTCCCCTTGAACCTGGGTGGGAAGGCTTCCTAACATTAGAGTTTGTGAATAATTCCAAGTTTCCAGTGAAGATATATCACAGTGAAGGTTGTTGCCAGATTATCTTTATTGCTGGGGAGCCACCAATGCTTGACTATGTTGCGTATGGTGGTAAGTATCAGAATCAGCCAAGCGAACCTATTGCTTCCAAGGTGTAACATGAAGAAATATCTCAAGGTTAATAGTATGATCAGCGGTAACAGCTTTGCTATTGAACTCAACAAGGATGAATTCAAGCGCCTTGAGAAACATGCTTTGCGATTAGAGCAGGGTAGAGGCGGAAAAGACCTTCTTGGTTTCATTGAGAAGGTCTTGATCCCAAAAAGAAAGCATTTGAACGTCAATGTCATTAGCGTTGATACTGCTCAAAATGTAATTGATTATAATACCAGATATTGAGGTGTTCTATGTATACTCTGGTGGTTTCTAATGGAATGATGGCCGTCAGGATCATTTCTTGGCAGAAGGCCATTAAGCTATATTACAATGAAAAGGTTCGGATTCAACATTGGTATACGGATAAGGTTATTCGTACTCCAAATGGTACCCATCCAATGCCTTGTGTTGTATCCGAAATTGGTTCCAAGTCCAATACCAAGAGAGTTGTTAGACTCACAAAACACAACCTTTACCTTCGAGACAAGGGTAAGTGCCAGTATTGTGACAAAAGGATGACCAAAGACGAAGCCACCATTGATCATGTAATTCCAAGATCCAAGGGCGGCAAGCACACTTGGGACAATGTTGTGCTTTGTTGTCTTGGCTGCAATCAATATAAGGGTGATGATCTTCTTGAAAATGCTGGAGTACGTCTAAAGAAGAAACCATATGCTCCAACTGTTTCTCCAACCAGATGGGGCATAATTGACAATGTTCCTGATGAATGGACATACTACATCCCAGAATTGAAACAACCAACATTAGATGAAGGAGTTTGGTCATGAGTTATAACAGAACACTGAAAGCTGCTCAACAAGCTAGAATCAATAATTCTTCTGTTGAAGCAGAAATGATGAATCTTATTGAAGATGAAAGACAGCAAGAGGCCAATAGGAGGAACTATGTTTCATTTCAACAAGAGACATATTATCCAGGGTCAAATTATGACTTTTCAGATGAAATTCAAATGAAACGTGAAGCCGACAGACAAGAGAACCAGGTTATCACTGGGTTTTTCAACACCTTGACAATTGCTGGACTCATTTGGCTTGTTTATATGTTTTTCCAACATTGAGGCATTAAATTCCTCTCTTGACACCAGACAAAACCCATGGTACCATGCTTGACATAACGGTTGGAGGTGCAGTATGTCTGCAACGTATGTAATAGGTGATGTTCATGGGTGCCATGAAGAATTATCTGAATTGTTGGACATGATTGGTCCAAAAATAGCAGATAGATTTATCTTTTGTGGAGACTTGATTGACAGGGGTCCATCTGTAGCAAATGTGCTTAAGGTGGTCAAGGATCTTAAAAAGAGGTCCAATGTTGATATTCTTCGAGGGAACCATGAATACAAACACGAACGATATGAACATTCTTCATCAATGAAAGTCGATGATGATTTCATATCTCATCATATGGAACTTACTGATGAAGATAAGGGAATACTGTTTGGCCTTCCAAATTTCATCAAGGGTGATGGTTTTGTTGTTGTTCATGCTGGTATTCCATATTGGCAAAATCTTCCAATGGAAACACACCTTAGGTTTGATTCTGGCAAGCCTCTAAATCTAGAGGAAGCCAAGAAGAGTTCCATTCTGTTTTTCTTGAGGGCGGAAGGACCAAATAGAAGGCCAACTGTTCATGGAAAACCAATTTCTCCTGGAACATACTTTTGGGCTGAAAAGTATGATGGTAAACATGGTTTCTGTTATTTTGGCCATGAAGTGTTCTTGGACAAATCTCCACGTCTTTTCCCAAATGCAATGGGACTAGACACTGGTTGTGTCTTTGGAGGGCTTTTGTCTGCCGTGAGGCTAGCAGAAGATGGAACTCCAGATGAATCGTTTAGTGTGTCTGCAAAGAAAGAATATGTCAAGTATGACATGAATGTTCTCAATGGTTCTAGTTGGCGAATGGCTCTAAACAACAAGGTGCAAAATGCAAAACAAATTTGAGGCTTTGGCGGATCTGCTGCATAACAGTTTTTCGAACAATGATGTTGGTTGGCTTGATATTAACGAGTTTATTATTGAGCAGGCATCTCCACTGACAAATCAAAAACCATCAGGGCTTTGTGATGTTGAGGTTGTATTGCTGTGTCAATATCACAATCAGGCTGATACAAATCTCTGTGCAAATCTTTTGACCTATATTGGTGTTCCCAATGATGCTCAGGAGGTAAATTGGGATACTGTTGTTCTCTATCAGCACTCAGTTGAGTTTATTCAGAATGGCTCTCCTCATTTGACTATTAAGGTTGAGAATCGAAACAAGACAATGCTGCTGAATAGAGATGATTTTGCTAAGTCTCTAAGCATCCAGAATTGGGACAGTGTTTTCGATTCACTGGATAAACTGGAGAAACTGGTGCCAATTAAGTCTATTGTTGACAATATCAAATTCATTGATGCCCACCCAATGATCCTTACTGTTCCAATGGACATGAAAGAGGTTGCACAAAGCCGAATTCTTCGGAAGGCAGTAAAGGGATGATGAAAAGATCGGAGATTGAGGATGTCATTTACATCTATGATAAGATCGAAGAAAGGCTTAAACACTTAGATCCTCTTCTGGATAAAATGCATAACAACATGCAACCACTTTTCAAAGTGGATTCATACTTTCCAGAGGAGAGTTTTCCTTCGTGTGGAAAGTTGGTTTCAAGGTTTAGTCCAATGGCTGAAATAACAAAACAGTCAATCTTGACATATCTTGAAATGCATTTTGTTCAAGAGTATAAGAGTTATCAAGATAATGATACTAATTTGGTGATAAACCCACAGGCTGTTGGCAACGTAGTTTTTTGTCTTGACAAAAAAGAAGATATGGTTTGTTCTTATAATGGCCTAACTCTTAAGTTCACCATGTTGAATTTTGATAGAATTGTTTCTCGGCTTACTATCCCTGTCTATTTCTCTGGAACATTTGAGCAATTACAAAGCAAAAACTTTGATAGTTTGATTCATGAAAGGGTTAAAACCTGGATTAATCATATAAGAAGCCAAAATGATGACACGTTTGGTCAAATTGTCAAAGTTGATAATCGAATGGATTTTAAGAATGTGTCTGATTTCTTTGCATCTCTAAAAGAATGACAAACATTGGGTTCCCCTGGGAAGATCCCTATTTACAGGGACATTTGCAAGGAGAACCTAATGTTTTACAATTTACAAGGAGCATCACCTTTTGATGCCTCAACATATTTGGTATCTTCCAGGCCATTTTTATCCAGTTCATTTGCTGTTCCCATTTCTGGAACAACTGCTGGATCTGTCCTGAAGATCACTTTACCAAAAGTGTCTAAATTCATCATGGTGAAGAATGAGACTTCAACAGGTGGATCATCTGCTCCAATTAGAGTTGCATTCACTGATGCTGGCTGCCGTGGCCTTACTGCTCCAAATTACTTCAAGATTGGTAATGGAGAGGCCATTTCTGCTGATTGGGCCGTCAAGGAAGTCTATTTGATGGGTGACGGAGCGGTTGCTCCAACTGCCTCAATTGTTGCTGGCCTAACACAAGCTGATACATTCAATCTGCCTGATTTTACCGCTGGAAGTGGGGTGTAATCATGGGGATTACATTCTATCCAGCTCCTTCTACTGGTGGAGGTGGTGGAACCACCTATGTTAATTTAACAGGTTCAGCTTCACCAACTGGTACATTAGATGTATCTGGCACATTTAGAACTAACGGTCCAGCACTTATTACTGGTTCAATGAATATTAGCGGCACATTGAATTTAAATGGTTCAATGACACTTAAGGTCCGTACAGTAACAAGTGACTATACAATCAAAGTCAATGATGACTATATTGTTCATGGTCAATCTGGCGCTTCAACATTGACAATTACACTTCCATTGATTTCCGCTGTTCCTGTTGGAAGGATTTTTGTTGTCAAGAGAGTTGGGAATGGGGCTGGTACTGTTAGGGTGTCAACAACCTCTCCAAATACATTGGAAGTTGGAACATCTACTTTTGACTTGCTTGGTCAAGCAGAAACTGCTACATTCTATTCAGATGGCACCTACTGGTATGTTGGTGCATATTTGGCACTATAATAAAGGAATTAAATGACTAAAGAATCATTCATTGAAGAATATAAAGAGGGTGGAATTTGTGCCCTGGTTGAAGGTGATATAGACTATGCAACTGTTCCCGGCCAATTTGGTCGTCAGATAAGATCAATTGTCGGCCAACTAAAAAAGAATGTTGATAAATTAGAACAATTGATCAATGATGAAGAATATAAGGCTGAACTAGTAACAGAAGAACCATTTGAAGAAGATGAAGAATATGAGGATGATGAATAATGCCATTTACAACATTAGAAACAACAGCATTGAACAATGCCATACATTCAGTTACTGAAATAAAAGGGATGAGATTGGATCCAGATTATGATCAGGCTTTAGCAAGGTTGACACAACTTGATGCATTGATTATTGATGCCCAAAAGAAAGGTTTGACAATGCTAAGAGTTCCATCTGAACCAGTTGATTCAAAGATTTTTGAAACCCTGAAAGATAAGGGTTATTTAGTTTCTCTTCACTTGGTCTTTAGGCAATTGGTTGTAGACTGGACTTGAAACAACTAAATCAACAATGACTTCCAAAGGCGCCTCTGGCGCCTTTTTACTTTGTTCTTCATGCTTGACATGCAACAATGACTGTGGCATACTTGTCTAGTCCTTGGAGGTTTTGCCATGCTAGAACAGTTTACTTTTTGTATCTGATAGCTGATAGAATCATGCAATTGAACGTTTGAGAGAGGCTTACAAATATAAGGAGAATGAAGATGAAAGTTAAAGAAATGGCAGACAAGTTTGTGACAATGACCGTCCAGGATGTTATGGCTGGTGTTGGTCCTGGTATTTTTACAGTGGTGTTTACCAAGAAGGATGGAACACTTAGAACGATGAATGCCCGTCGTGGTGTTTCTGTGGGTGTCAAGGGTACTGGTAAGCCAAAGACTAATGACAACAACATTACTGTCTTTGATGTTAAGCTGGACCAAAATGGTGAACTAAAAGAGGGTGTTCTTACAAAGCTGGCACCAGAGAAGTGCTATCGTAGTTTCAATGCAGATACCGTCCGTGAGATTCGTGCAGGTGGATACAAGTTCGTTTGCATGAATGGCTATGTTGTATCAGTGACTCGCTAATATGAATATTCTATTTTCAAGCAAATCTCCTATGCCTGACAAGGTTCTTAGTAACATGGCCTATACCAAACTATGGTATAAGGGAATCATGTTTACTTCAGCCGAACAGGCATTTCAATGGGCAAAGTGTGTTACTGACGAAGATAGACAAAAGGTTCTATCTGAGGAGAATCCATTTGAATGTAGGAAAATCGGTCGTCATGTAAAACTGCTTCCAACCTGGGAACAAGACAAATTGGCTATTATGGCTGAGATCCTGGTTGCAAAGTTTTCTGCTCCAAAATGTAAGGAGATCCTATTGCAAACAGGTGACAGCCCATTGTATCATTTGTCTCCATGGGATCTGTATTGGGGAGTTAATGAACATCTAAATGGTGACAATTATCTTGGAATGATCCTTCATCGTATTAGAGAAAACCTAAGGGGTTAATATGAACATCTTTGCCGTTGATGCAGATCCTATTCAAGCCGCAAGGGATCTTTGTGATCGTCATGTTGTCAAAATGACACTTGAGACAGCACAGATTCTTTGTTCTGCATTTGATGAATCGCCTTACAAAAAGACGCATTTCAATCATCCATGTTGCAAATGGGCAAGAACATCCAAAAGCAACTATCAGTGGTTGATTGCTCATGGGCTAGGTTTGTCGGCTGAATATACTCTAAGATATGGCAAAACACACAAGTCTGAACAAGTGATTCAGTGGTGCATGACCAATATGCATAAGCTGAACTTCAGTCAAGAATCACCAACACACTTTGTTCAATGTATGCCCCAACAATATCAAAGTGATGATCCAATTCAATCATATCGCAACTTCTACATTAATGAGAAATCCAAGTTTGCTCAGTGGAATAAAAAGCGAAAGGCTCCAGGGTGGTACACAAAATGATTTGCATCGAAGATGAACTATATTTTGATAATTTTATGCACTTTCTACTTGTCAATTCCATAACACTTAACAGGAAGAAAGCTGTGGCAACCTATGATGAGACTTCTGAAAAAAGCAACTATATGATTGAACATGATGATATCAAAATCGAAGTGATTCATAATTCATATTTTGGAAACACTATTGACATTCTTGATTCCAATTCGAATCAAATGTCAATTTCAAAAACATTTAGGAAAAGGTGATAAAATGAAAACATTTTTAATGGCACTTCTGTTTACACTTTTTGCATCAAGTGTAAGTGCAAAAGAAACTCCATATCTGAATATCAATGTTGGGCCACAAATGATGATGGCCGAGGATCCAGATGTGGTGTATCTTGAGGGTTCTGGAAGTATGATTGGTGGCCGTGTTGGTGTTACGTTTGATAAACAGCTTATGTTGTTCGTTGAATATCGAAACATCTCAACAACCCACCCATTGTATGAGGATGATGATCTGGATTGAGCTATGGAAACAGCACAGTTTGATTATTCTGTTGGTGGAGTTGGCTTTGGTTTGGGATATTTTATTGGTGATATTCTTTATACAAAGGCATCTGTTCTAATGTCAACTGGTTCAATTGAAAGAGATAGTGGAAAAGTAACAAAGTCACCAACATCAATGTCATATACTTTTGGAGTCGGGGTTGAATTTCCATTGATGGAGAATGTTTATTCTGGCATTGGCGCAGAAGTCCTCTATGCCCCAGATTTGCTCATTAGTGAAGTTAAGCTTGAGACTTTCTCGGCTGGTGCTGTTTTCAGCGTTTCATATCGTTGAGTTTTTTGGTCTTGACAGCGTGAAAACAGTGTGATACTATACGTCTATTAATTGAGCATAAGGAGAATGTCTATGTCATATCAGGGTATTGTTTGTCAAATCACAGTTAGGGAGCATTTCAATCCAAAGTTTACAAAGGTAAAGATTGGTGATGTTGGTGGAGACATGGTAGTTGTTGGTGGTGATGTGCTTACTGGAGAACTCGGTGTGTTCTTTGGGGCAGATGGCCAACTTTCACACCAAATGTGCATGAACAACTCTTTGTATCGGGTCGATCCAACTACAAATGAGAAAATGGGCGGCTATCTTGAACCAAACAGAAGGATTCGTTCATTGAAACTGTGTGAAGTCAAGTCCGCTGGTCTTTGGCTTCGTTTGAGTTCCCTGGCTTGGACCGGCTATGATGTATCAAATCTTAAGCCGGGTGATCCAATCACACAGCTTAATGGACATGAAGTTTGCAGCAAGTATTATACCCCAGCAACATTGGCCGAAATGAAGAAGAAGGCTAACTTGCCCAAGAAGGAACGAAAGCATCATGATGATGTTCCCTTCTTCAAGAAGCATTTTGACACCCCACAATTCCGCATGATTAAGAATCAGTTCCCTGTTGGTTCAGTGATGTATATCACTTCAAAGCTTCATGGAACATCTGGTCGGACAGGTAACTGCAAGGTCATTACAACCCATGAACTACCAGCTTGGAAACGCTGGGTCAATAAGTTGATTCCAAACAGGTTCCCTGTTCAAACAGAAAAGTATCAAATTGTCAATGGAACAAGGAATGTTCATCTAAAGACTCCAGAACAAGTGGCTTTTTACGAATCAGAGGGTTTCCGTTGGAAAGCCATTGAATCCTGGGCTCACCTTCTTCATAAAGGCGAAACAGTCTATTATGAATTGGTGGGCTACACTGATAACAATAAATTGATTATGCAATCTGTTGATACCGATGTTCTCAATGATCCTTCCTTTGTGGAACAATATGGCAAACAAATGTCCTATACCTATGGATGCCTTCCAGGTCAATGCAAGTTGTTTGTCTATAGAATCACAAGGACAAATGAGGATGGCATTGTGACAGAGTTGTCATTCCCACAGGTTCAACATAGGGCAGCAGAATTGGGCGTAGAGGTTGTTCCTTTGGTTCGTGAGCCATTCTTCTTGTTCAAGAGCACCGACCTAGAGGGTATTGTCGAGAATGCCTCAGAAGGCCCAGAAAGCCTTGATCCAAGGCATATTAAGGAAGGTGTTGTTGTTAGGGCAGAAGGTGCTCAAGGCACAATTTGGGCAAAATACAAATCCTGGACATTTGGTGTTCTTGAGGGCTACATTAAAAATAATGATAGCTATGTTGACATGGAGGAAATTTCATGATTGAAACTGATTATGATTTCTTGATTGAACAAATTCGGAAAGTTGACTATAATGCTCCATTGGATGCCAATGGAATTTGGTGTGCCATGGCACTTCAAAACGAAGCCCTGAAGATTCAACAAAATCTGAAGGAACCCTGTTTCGTTCATATTTCTGCTAGGGTTCATGGTTCGGTCTTTGATACACTTGAACAAGATCAAAAGGTGTGGACTGAACCAACAACTTTGAAGTTTTCCGTATATAAATACGATGGTTCAAAACGCTGCTCTTTTGTCCTGAATCCTGGAGAAACAACAAGTGATGTTTTGAACTACATTCATGCAAAGTTTGCACAAACAGATAGCAAAGAAGATTAGTGAATGATCCAAATTAAACGTTGGGACAATAAAAAGGTTATCTTCGAGGCCAATGTTTCCACGAGGAAAGAGGCCGTGGAATTGGCCGTGAATCAGGGAGTTTCCCTGGAATATGCCGATCTTTCTTATGTCCATCTTCGTGGGACTGATCTTCAAGGAGCCCATCTTCAAGGGGCCCATCTTTGGAGGGCCGTTCTTTGTGGGGCTGATCTTCAAGGAGCCCATCTTCAAGGAGCCCATCTTCAAGGAGCCCATCTTCAAGGAGCCCATCTTCAAGGGGCCGATCTTTGGAGGGCCGTTCTTTGTGGGGCTGATCTTCAAAATGCTAATCTTCGTGGGGCCAATCTTCGATGGGTCAATTTTCAGGAAGCCAAACTTCAGGGAGCTGATTTTTCTGATGCTGATATTCGGTGGGCTGATTTTTGAGAGGCTATAATGATTGAGATTAAACGTTGGGACAATGGCAAAGTGATCTTCGAAGCCAATGTTTCTACGGTTAAGGAAGCTGTGGAATTGGCCGTGAAACAGAAGGTTTCCTTGGCATATGCCAATCTTATTGGGGCTGATCTTGCTGGGGCCAATCTTATTGGGGCTGATCTTGCTGGGGCTGAGCTTCGTTGGGCTTATCTTGTTGGAGCCCATCTTCAAGGGGCCGATCTTTTTAAGGCCAATATTCGGAGGGTTGATCTTCGAGGGGCCAAACTTGAAGGGGCAGATTTAACAAATGCTGATATTCGGTGGGCTGATTTTTGAGAGGCCATTCTTTGGAACGCCAATCTTCAGTGGGCCGATCTTTCCAAGGCCAATCTTCGTAGAACTTATTTTTACAATGCCAATCTTAGTGGGGCTGATCTTCAAGGGGCAGATTTAACAAATGCTGATATTCGGTTGGCTCGGTTTTGACAGATTTCTTTGCACTTGACAGCAAACAATGGTTGTGGCATACTGAGAGCATAGTTGAAATGGGCTTTTGCCCAAAGGAAGCATCATGACAGATTCTGAGATTTATCAACTTATTCAAATGTCCAGTCAATCTTTTCCCACATTAACTGAAAAAGATATCAATATTTCAATTATTGATTCAATTTGGGATAAGAAATCTCAAACTAGAATTATTGATGAAGAAGTTTGCAGGACAATGACAATGACTGAGTTTGTCAATAGTTTTATCTTTATGAAAGAAGATGAGGATGACAATTATGATGACTAAAGAACACGCCAAGTCAGTTTTTGATTATTATTCCAAAATTTATGGTGTTGGTGTAAGAAGTGGTCGTAGAAGTAATGAACTAGTTGAAGCTTTGTCTGTTTTGGGGATCCAAGATCCTTGGAGAAAGAAAGAGAAGCCATCACCAATGTTTCTGTTGATGCGTGATTATCTTTCTAAGAATCCAAATAAAACATTTATGCAGGCTCTTGTTGCATGTGTTCCCGATCATATTCAAAAGCGATTTGAATTTGTCGATAAAAACACACTATTGTTTCATTTCAATTGCTCAGAGCCGATCCAAATTATGTTGAAAGTTTTGAAATGATCCAGATTAAACAAATAGATACCAGTGAAGTAATCTTCGAGGCTGATGTTTCCACGGTTAAGGAAGCTGTGGAATTGGCCGTGAAACAGAAGGTTTCCCTGGCTTATGCCGATCTTCAAGGGGCCGATCTTCGAGGGGCTGATCTTTTCGGGGCTGATCTTTTCGGGGCTGATCTTTTCGGGGCTGATCTTTTCGGGGCCAATCTTCGAGGGGCTAATCTTCAAGGGGCCAATCTTCAGGGGGCCAATCTTCGAGGGGTCAATCTTCAGGGGGCCAAACTTGAAGGGGTCATTCTTGAAGGGGCCAATCTTCGAGGGGCCAATCTTCGAGGGGC
>CALMMZ010000013.1 GCA_937868685.1 uncultured bacterium
TACTGTTTTGTCCTCGTTCTGGAAGGATCTGATCTTCCCACATGTCCATATACATGTTTAAATTCTTGATTAGGAACTCTTCAAAAACTTGTTTGTCTGAAGGATCCGACAATATCCCCAGCGAATCTTCAATTTTGGCCTTGATATTTGTAAAACAGGTGTAGGCCATGTTTCGACCAGTCTCATCAAGCCCAGCAATCATGAAGTTATTTTCCTCGGCTTCTTCTGGATCACCATCATTAACATCAATAAATCCATCTCTGTCATCCAGCTTAGAACCATCCTCACTGGACCCATCAGAATCATCAGGAAGGCCCTCAGAATCGCCTGTGGGGCCTTTTGTGGGGTCGGTGGCTATGGACACCTTAACTTGGTCCCCAATTGCCTCAGAAAGCGAATCTAGGCCGTCTACGCCCAAGTCAATATCTCCAGTAACAGTATCTGGAACAATATTGTCTGTCTTGATCTCATTTTCTACGCCCCGAATTAAATGTGCCCTAAAAGATTCTCTCTGTTCTTTGTTGGAAGTCAGTTTCATAAAACCTTCTTCAACTTCTGGAATAATTTGCTTCAATAAATCTTCAAGAACATTAATACCAGTTGATTGGTGAATCTTTTGGTTTGATTCAACAAGTTTCCTTCTGATTGTATGGCGAAGAAGATTCTCCTCAGAAGAAAAGAAGTCTTTTTGTATTTTGGCCCGAACTGCCTTTCTGATCAAATATTCTGACATTTTATGCCCTCTTTGTTTTCTTTGTTTTCTTTTTTCTACGGGGAACAGCAACAACGCCACCAATTGCTCCCCCTGCCATTGAAGTTGTCATTTATTCACCCATTTCATCCAAGTGTTCTTCTTGCTGCAATTGCTTCATTTTTCTCTTGATTCTAGAAAGATGACCAAGTGCAACATTAATCTTATTTGAATCTGTTGAAGAAGTTGTCTTAATACTCCTCAATAACGAAACAACCAAATCAAAGTCGGAAACACTACCCTCTTTGATTGGACTCATATTGTGTTCCCTAAGGCTGGATAACAATGATCCATAAACACTCTTGAATTCCTCATATGCTTTCTTTGCCTCCTTTGGACCAGGAATTGTTTCCCTTGTCACAAAAACAGCATCCAATCGCTCCATGGTATAATCAAAACCATCCATGTTTCCGGCTTTCAATTGCTTCAGGGCATCATTGCAGGTTCCTTCAAGCGCAGATGCCCACCTCTTTTCCCCATGAGATTCTTTTTTGAACAACTCAACAATAATCTTTGACAATTGCAACAGTTTCTCAATCACAGGCAAAATGTTTTGCTCGCTGTCTATCTTGTTCAAAAAGGAATATGTTATGTTTCTTATATTACTCATTTATTACTTTAACTTTTTTGAATTTTGTTCCCTAAGAGAAATGCGGATCATCTTGCGAAGCTCATCATCAGAAACCTTCACAGGCGAACGAGATTCATCAACTTGCCAATCAAAAGAAATGTTGTTTAGCATTTTGTATAAATGTTCGCCGCTCATTTCTACAACACTCCAAGGTTCATGTTTTTCATCCCATTCTTTGTTATCATTAATAATATGAGATAAAGCACGAGAAAATTGTCTTTTATAATTGGCAAATTCTTTTCTATTTGGAACGGTTTCTATTGATGCAAAGTATCCAAGCGCATCCATAAGTTCCTCAAAAATGCCTTGACCATAAATGCTGTCCCTTGGTAACAATCCTTGGACAAAGTTAAGTAATTTTGATGAATGTTTAGCAATCTTTTGTATCTCACGCATGGTTCTGTCTTGAAGTTTTGCACCACTTGATTTGTGATAATTTGTGAATATCCTGTCGGCCTCTTCTTCGGCCCACAGGTTTTTTTCTAAATCACCATTGTATGAATCAAAATCGTCCACATCATCATCCCAACCTTCGTTGAGTTTGGACAACTCATTGCTTTTCTTCATTGTTGACTCAAGAACACTCGTGAAGTCAAATTTGCCTTCTGTTGTTCTTGATAAATCACGAGCATGAATCATTTGCTTCGCAACCTTTTTAAAATCAAATCCCATTTTGTTTCTCCCGGTTTAATGTTGTGGCTTTGTTACGTCTTTGACAGACTTAATTGAAAGTTGCTTCACCCCAGGTGTTTTTTTGACCTTGCGGATCACAAATTTCATGAACTTTTTCATTTTTGTGGAACTAATCTTGAACTTAATGTGCATTTGTGTAACACTTTCCGTTTCACGATGCTCTGTCTCAACGTCAACGAGAACCACTGTGACGTTTTTGATAGCACGAATATCTGTGATAACATCAGTTGTGGTTCTTGTTAAATCAGTATGCAAAACACAGTTCATTTTGTAGATATTATCTGTGCCATTATATTCAAGAATGTGTTCCATTGTTGTTTCCTCTGCTTAAATAGTTGCAACAAAAATGCCCTTTTCTTCCATGTCATCAATCGACAAATATGAAACTATTTGACCACTGGCAGTCCAGTGTACTATGATGCCTTCTGTGGTTACAGAAATAATTGTTCCAACTTTGAAATATTTGTTGACAACAGTGATACCAGGAGTTAAATCTTCTCTATGCATATTGACCCCTATGAATTAAGTTTTACATTAACATTTGATGAAAAGGAAACAATGCCACGGCATTCTGTTTTAATTAAAGTTGTAGATGTAAAGAGAACCAATCTCAAGACAATTTTAAATGAAATAGTTTTGAACCATGAGAAAACCAGTCAAGAAGCTGGAGATAAAGCAGACATATTTGTTGTGCCATACGATCAGGTACCCACAGATATCATGGAAGGAATCAAATTTGCGTTGACAAAATCATCAATCAAGGTCAAATATGACAGAAGAACTACCATGTTTCTAATGAGAGTGATTGAATATGACAAAGATGGCAAGGGTCATCTAATTTGCAGACCAGAAAGGAAAAAGGATATACAATGAATAGACCAGTTTTTGTTGGCATTGAAATAAGGCAATCAATTAAGGAACAAATTATCTCATGGTGGAAACAAAATGTTGGTTCTGAGCTTCATGAGAATTTATTCTGTCACCACATTACCTTAGAGTTCAAACCAAAAGAAACATCACCAGTGATGAAGCTGGTTGGAACTTCAATCTTATTCAAGATCGCAGGAGTTCTTGAGGATGAGAATTGTCAGACCATTGTTGTCAAACTGGATGACAAGATCCCATATAAGGGAACTTCAATGCCTCATATTACTATTGCAACCAATGGTTCGACTCCTCCCAAATATAGCAATCAATTGATCAATGAATCATTCATGATACCATTTGATGGTCCATACCTATCTGGCTTGGCAAAAGGATTCTAAGATGAAATTTGTATTTCTTATGTGGCCGGATTATGCAGAAGATGAAGAACTAGAAGCATTGGATAAATTAGGCTGTAGTGTTTATGAAAGCCGGATGAAGATTCCATATGGCTCAAATGTCATCGGAAGATATTCAGTTCTTCCTCACTATAAAGAACTGGAAACCGACCTTTCATATGTTGGCAGCAAGCTAATCAATTCATTCAGACAACACAACTACATTGCCAATTTTGAATGGTATGATGATTTGGTGGGTATTACACCAGATACCTGGACAACAAACTGGCACCTAATGCCAGAAGGCAAATATGTTGTAAAAGGAAGAACAAACAGCAGAAAACATCAATGGAAACAAAAGATGTTTGCAGAAACCAAAGCCAAGGCCATTGAGCTTGCTGGGGAACTCCTTTTTGATGGGCTTATTTCTACTCAGGGCATCGTAATAAGAAAGTATGAACCACTAGTAACATATGACACTGGTATAAATGATCTACCTGTAACAAATGAATGGCGATTCTTTGTATACAAAAACAAGATCATCTCAAGTGGATATTACTGGTCCAGCTTTCCCGAATATGAATCAGAATACTTCAAAAGACTTGGGCTCAAGTTTAACAATGAAGCACCTCTTGAAGCAAAAGATCTGGTTCAAGAGGCTATAAACAGAGTTGGTGACAAATGCAACTTTTATGTCGTAGATGTTGCTGAGAAATTGGACGGCTCATGGACAGTAATTGAATTAAATGATGGACAAATGTCTGGAATCTCAATGAACGATCCAATGAAACTATACTCTGGATTAAGTCAGTAGATTAAATCTTTGGTCTTGACAGGGTGACTTACATGTGTGATCCTCTTTATAAGAGGTGTCCCGTGGAAATTAAAATTGAAAATGCCGAACAAATTGTCTCTGTTGCTAAGTCGCTTGAATCTCTAGTAGATGTTGGTGCAGTAGTGAGTTATGCCGTGGACACCACGGTCTTAACAAGACCACCCAGCACGGACAATCCAATCTGTACGTCTACTATTGTTTGTCCAAAAACAAACATGATCATGACGTTCTACTCTATTGATGATAATTACGTCGCTGCCATTTCTGTCAAAAGGGATGATGACTATGCTTCCTTTAGAACAGGAAAGTTTGAAACCATTGATGATCTAAATGTTTGGATCTCTTCAATGGTATTAAAATCACATGTAAAACTGTCAGCCAACAACTCTGTCTTAAACTAGAATAAAATGAAGTTAAAACACACTAACCAAGAAGTATCATTTGAGCATATCAAAGAGATTACAAGTGGTAATAGTCATCAATGGTGGAGAGAAAGCACCGTCACCAAATATGCCCACCAAGATCCAGATTTGGTTATCATAAAGGTCCAATTTGATAAAATGTCACATTGGGTTGTTTATAGAGAATCATTAGATAAGCTTTTAAAGCTGGAACACTTTAGGTGTAACACTCCAGATGCATCATATACAAAATATATGGATGCATATGTGAATGTTGTTAAATCCCTGCTGGATTAAATCCCATACACTCTTCGGCCTTGACCCCAGACTATGCTCGTGTTAAGATGCAAGAACAGTTCGAGCTGACAATTCAGGAGGTCAAAATGGTACCAATTAATTCTGGTGAAATTCTGAATCCAAGCCTTAAAAGACTTGGGCTTAATCATCCTGTATGGAACAGGGCTTGTTTTGCTTTAAGTCTTGAACTCTTTTTCCATCATAATAATGATGGATATTATACAACAAAATTTAATCTAAGGACAAATAATGTTCAGACAAGGAAAACGGCCACACCATATGCTAAAACTTATGATGAATTTACAAATAGCCTTCCTGTTGGTGATGTTTTGACTCTCAAGGAACCAATGATCTTTGACAGAATCACCAAAGTAGCAAATAAAAAACAATTGCAGACTTTGTTTGGTCTTTTTTCCAAAGTAGCAAATAAATGATTTCTATTGAACAATGCGATGTAACGAAAACTAGACACTTTTTCTACCACCCCTACCCAACTAGCATTAAGGTCAATGGTGATGTATTTTGCAATAATAGTGCCTGGAATGCTTTTTTTGATTCATACCGCAGATCTGTTGATATTAAAAATGGACTAGTTGAGAAACAGTATTTCAATATTCAACGAGATTTTTCACTCGTTTTGTCTAAAGAAATAATAGACACACAAGCAGCACAATGCAACAAAAAGTTGTTCGCTAAATCTCCTGATACAAATATTGATAGGACTCGACCAACACAGATTTTTGATTTTTTCAAAAATCATCCATATGATAGGAAAGAACTCAGGGCAACAATCCACAATTACAGAACCA
>CALMMZ010000014.1 GCA_937868685.1 uncultured bacterium
CCCCACTTTGTACCAGAGATTTTCGGTGGAATTTCAGTTATTTCAATTTGTTCGATTCCGTAGAGAATACGTTTTATAACAACATCATTTAATTTAATAATACCGAGTGGTATCGCACCTTCATATTCCAAAGGAGTAAGATCGATATTCGCTTGCGGATCAGGTACACCATTAACATTTAGATAAGCAATACGAAATGCGGTTTTTCCACCTTCACGAATACCGTACCAGTGTTTCCTTAGTGTAAACATATGAGTCTATTTTTAAGGTTCAATCTATTTATCATTCTTCACAGTTCTCAACAATGTGCTATATGAAATGAGATTGTTTTATAAATATGTCGTTATTACTGGGTATTATGAGTGTAGAACTTAGTAGTCAAAAAAATTGACTATTTATGTAAATTAAGTAGTATAAGGTCATGAATATAATCATTACTCAATTGAAGGAATTGGGGCTTACCGAAAAACAAGCAAAGATTTATCTCGCTTTGGTTGAAATTGGTAAAGGAACTGCTTATGCAATTGCCAAACAAGCAAAGCTTAAAAGATCCATTACTTATGTAATACTTGAAGAGTTACGATTGAAGGGATTGGTTCTTAAGATTCCTCATGACAAGAATCAGATTTTTATTGCTAAGGATCCAAGAAAATTATTTGCCGAAAAAGAGGAGAAATTAGTTTATGCAAAAAAAATCTTGCCTGAGCTCCTTGCTCGAGCATCAAAAGACTCCAGCAAAGTTACAACTTACTTTTTTGAAGGAAATGAAGGAATTAAACAAGCACTACAATATGGTCTTGAGAAAATTAGAGATCAGGAGATTTTGTGCTATTACGCTAAAGCAGATAATGGTAGTCACAGTATCCCGAAGTTTTATTTTGACCATTACAACAACTTAAACGAAGCAAAAGTGAAAATTCGAGGTTTTGCACCAGCACATAACTCTAATAAAGTTTTTAGAGATATGGACAAAGGTTCAGATAATCAGATTCTTGTACTTCCTGAAACAGAATTTAAATCAAAAGTTTCTGTAGAAATTTCAGACTCATTTGTAAGAATATTATTACATAAAAATTCACAAGCCTTAATCATTGAGAATAAAGATTTTTCTGAAATGATGAAGCAAGTCTTTGAAATGTTGTGGCAAAGTAAAAAAATAAAGAAAACACCCCATAAATTAGAATCTTTTTTAAATTTTTACCAAAAAAAATATTTCCATGCAAAAAAATCAATGCAAATAAACTTGGCAAAAAAAACCTTAAAGGAAATCATTCTGCACAAAATATATAA
>CALMMZ010000015.1 GCA_937868685.1 uncultured bacterium
TTTCTTCAACAGGAACCTCTTGTGTTTCCACTGGCTTTTCTTCAACAGGAACCTCTTGTGTTTCCACTGGCTTTTCTTCAACAGGAACCTCTTGTGTTTCCACTGGCTTTTCTTCAACAGGAACCTCATTTCCAATAATCTCTCCTCTAATTGCTGGCTCAATTGAATCAGCATTTTTAAGCGGGATCATCTTTTTGAACTTACCAGATAAAATATCTTTTGCTGTGTCTAGTTTAAGAGGTTTTGAACCCTTTTTGAAATCATCTCCAAGCCAAACATTGTCTGACATGTCCTGATAGATGCTTGCTGCAATTTTATCAATTGATTCTCCATCTAGGTCATAATCAACCGTTCTATAAAAAGCCTCATCATTATCTTCATCAACATAGATGAAAACTAGCTTATCTTCTTTGGAATTCCAAAATGAATGAAGCTTGGAGCCTTTTGAACCTTTTGAACCTACATCATCTTCAACCACATTCTCTGGTTCATCACCAAAAACTGAATGCCCGCCCAATGTATATGGTTGCTCTTCTGAATCAACCACGGCACTTTGGACTGGATTGGTTGAGGCATCACGATCGACCACGGCCCTTTGGACTGGATTGGTTGAAGCATCACGATCGACCCCAGTCGTTTCTTCTGGGTCAACATTGTTAACTTGTCCCACTGACTCTTCGTCTTGAGCAACTTGAACCTGTTTTGAACCATCAATAAACCCTTGCAAATCATCTCCATTCGTTATGACTTGATAGCGTCCATCATCAACGAGATCATCAATGTGTTTGGAAAGCGACGAATCAAATGTCCCTGTATCCATCTTCTTTAATTTCTTCTTTCTTCTTTTTGAATACAAGAGCAATTCTCTTGCCTTCTTTGGATCTGAAACCAAAGGCATTAAGTTGTTAACTGTTTGTTGAGTTAAACTATCCTTATTGTAGGCAACAAAATAGACACCATCAGGTGTGTGAAAGAAAATTCTAAGAACCTTAAGCCCCGTATCCCAAAACCAATCATTTCTATATCCTGTTTCATCTATTGATGAAGCCTGTTGAGTTGGTTCAGATCCTTGTTGACCAACTTCTTCTGACTGCCCACTATTTGATTCAGGCACTTTTGGAACTTCTGATTCATCACGAATTTTACCATCTGGATAACCATCTTTGTACAAATTGGCCCAAGTGGATAAACATTTATCCCTAGCTCTTGGGTAGTTTACACCAGCCATATTCATGATAGATTTGCATAGATTGATCCACCTTGCAAACATTTCATCAGGCATACTTTCCACCATACCAGCATCCCGCTTTCTTGCTGAATATGGATAGGTTTTGCCATTTCTTACAAGATTTAGCAACCATGAATTTCTGGCAATTTTTGTGAATTCATCTGGCTTGAGCATTTCTGATATCTTTTTAATCTTATCAGAATCATTCAGGTTTGTATATGTGTTAAATACCTTGACCACTAATTCCATATCTTCATTAAATTGCTCTTGATCATCATCTCTGAAATCGACACCCAAACCAGCCTTTTTTTTAAAATCAAAAACAACAGAATCTGATTCATTTGGTTTATGTGCCAAGGCTGTTTTAAAAGCATTCTTGGCATCATTGAACTTAAATGCTTCAATAAAATGCTTAATCTTTGGAATAGATAACTTGTCTTGCTTTCCAGCAACAGCAGTCAAACGAGCTTCAAGTTCATCTTCGTCAACTGATTTGATAAAGAAATCAATAAGCCTTCTTCTTGTTTCTTGTGTCATTGGTGCCCTAGAAAGAGCCTCATTGACATATTTTGCCACCTTGTTGATGGCAACATCATATTCATCACCAGTTTCACCAACAATATCATCATTTGTGTTTTGTTGTATTCTGGCTTGTCTTGCATAATCAGAACGTTGCATCTTTGCAATTTCTGAATCAACAAGGAGACGAAGTTGTTTCTCAGCATGTGGAGAATCAAATTTATCCAAAAGCTTTTCCAAGCATGATTTTAACAGATTATAATCTTCATCATTAATGTTCTTCAAAAATACCTGGAGAACATTTCCATCATCATCTGAATACATTGATGCCAATTCTAATCTGGCTTCTGTTGGATTTCCATTTTATGCAATAGATTTCCAAACGTTAGGTGATTTGATATAGCCTGTTAGATTTCCAACATTTGGAATATAACTGATTCGACTCATCATCTCTCTAAAGAAAGGATTGTCTACTGACAAGTAATCTTTCTTGTTTCCACTAATCATTGCCGTGGACAAATCTCTAATGATCCTAATTGCATCTTGAGCATTATTTGAATTATAGATGCCGTCAACAACCGCCTTAAGTGTTTGGAAGTCATTTGGTTCAATCATCTTAAAGAATTGATCAATAGTAGCCTGATCGATGTTCTTACGAAGAACGCCCTTTAGTGTATTTGATGCTTCTTGCTCATTCCTACTACGATGTATAACTTTCCAGAAATCAGGATATTGCCCCATTGAAGCCCCAGAAGCAATTCCTGGGATATCCTTCAAAAGCATCATATAATCATTGAAGCCCTTCATAACAGCATAGTTGGACAATGTATTATTTGGAGTTTCAAGTCTTACTGCCATCTGCAAAGAACGAATTGATTGTATTGCATTACCAAGGATGGAACGACCCTGTTGATCGCTTTGTGTCAACACCCTTAAACTTTCAATGGCCTTGGATGGATCTACGCTCGGACCAGCCTGCTTGTTGGAAAACAAGTTCCTAATGTAATCA
>CALMMZ010000016.1 GCA_937868685.1 uncultured bacterium
GGTTTTTCTAAAAGTCAAATTGCAGATTGTGCCAAAGGAATAAGAGGTGTTAAGAGTGTAAGAGGATATATTTTTAAATATTCATCATAATATTTTCCTTACTCATTTTTTCTTCTTCTTTGTAGCCACGATTGGCTCTGCCTTCTTGGCGTTTTTTGTTTGCTTTTTATTAACTGACTGAACCTTCTGAGCTTCTGGTCCACGCTTCTTTGTCTTGATTTTATCTGACCAACTCTTATTTTTTCTAATAATAGCATCAAGTAATTCATTTGGTTTTATTCCGAATCCATCAATAAGAGAAATTACATTCTGAATTGTGTCAGCTGCCTCATCTCTAATTTCGTTTCTAATTGACTCTTTTGTATCTCCTGGCTTTAATACCTTTCTACCATTGGTCTTATTAACCTCCTTAGCAAGTTCTCCAACCTCTTCAGTTAATTTACCAAGACGTTCTGCAGCAGAAGCTGGGTCAATTTTATTTAACCTCTTAATTTCTGAAAATACCTTATTAAATTTTTCCATAGTGCAAAGTTATTAAATATAATTTAATTTACGTGCTTTTTTATCAGCATTTTTTTGATTGAGTGCCCAGACTTTATTTTCGCCATAAGAGAATTCCTTAAGGCCGTGAGCCTTATCTTGGTCAATTTTAATTGCTTTCTTTTGTGATTCACTCAATGGTTTTTTTTCTTTTTTTTCTCCCAGACCTTCTGACATCATTGCCATTGCTTCAGGATTCATAGCTCCCATTAGAGCAAGACTTGCAAACATTCCAAATTTTTTACTCATTCCCATGTTACTTAATTATTTCTAAGGTGTGACACTCTGTTATATCTGGTATCTCAAACTTTCTTGAATATCTCTCGATTACTTCTCTCTTTACTTGTTTATTCTCTTCACGTTTCGCATTTCTTCTTATTGCCTCTTGAACAGAACAATCCACATAAACAATCTTAACCTTTGGTTTATAAGGAAGTGCTGTATCTATTATCGTTGTTCTTTGAAGCAATGTCATATTCGTACCATCTTTTGTTTCAGATAAAATGAAAATTGTCTAATAGCTTCTTCACGACTTTCACAAATAAATTCAGCTTTCGTCTCAATACCTTGAATTCCTGAATATGGGTTTCCTAAAACAGAACCCCGTCCGACATAAACATCTAATTCTGTTGGTTTATGATTATGTTTATTGACTACTCTAATCATTAGTATGGAATATGCCAGAATGTATTGTTACAAGCACATAAAAAAATCATTATAACAACCGCCATTAAAAGAGACATGCAGATTAAAAAAAAAAAAAAAACTTCATCATTTATAGCTCCATAAAACTCATTAAGATTTTTATACCCAAACATACGCCCAAGTATATAATGAACAGTAAGCACAAAGACTATTGATATAACTCCAAATAATGCCAGTGTCATGATTTCCCTTTTTTAAATAATGAAACAATCTTATCCTTAAGAAAATAAAATCTAATCTGAATC
>CALMMZ010000017.1 GCA_937868685.1 uncultured bacterium
CAGTACACAACAATACATGCGATTCTTCATTGTGTTTACTTGAAATCCAATCTGAAATTAATTCATAGCGTGTTCCGTTGTGTGAACGCAAGTTATGTGATTCATCAATCACAAACAATGCTGGTGAACTGTATTTATCAATATCTCGTTGCTCTAAAACCCCTTGAGTATTTTGCAATGAAACCACACGAACATTATGCAATCCTTCTTTTGCGAGTTCCTGTTCCCATTGTCCGGTAAGAGATTTTGGTGCAATCACCACAACACGCTGATTTTTATATTGCTTGATAACCCCAATCGCAGAAACTGTTTTTCCAAGTCCTACTGAATCGGCAAGCATCGCAACACCATATGTATCTAAAATACGACGTAAGTTTTTTACGTTTTTTTGCTGGAAATCAAAAAGTGTTTTCGAAGTTGGATTAATAATTTCTTGTTCGTCTTGTTCAATTTCATGGCGATATAATTCGTACAATGTACGTAAATACATGTCACGAGGACTATTTAATAGATCTCCATGTGGAGTATTACGAACAAGTTCAATAAACTTCCCTGTCCACTCCTCTGTTTTTTCATCATTCCATAATTGATCAAACCAGAATAAATGTCCGACTTCTTGATCAGGTGATTTTGGTTGAAACATTACTACTCGATGATCAGATTCAAGTGCGTTTAATTCAGAATTCGAAGTCATTCCGTTTCGAGTAAAGTTTGAAGATCCAATAATCCCCACTGCTTCTGGAGATTCGTAATTACCAAAGATGTAACATTTCGCATGCAGAAACGACCGACGATAGACTCGCACTTCAATTTTCCCCGCATCAATCATCTCTTTCATTCGGATCACCACACGAGCAAGTTCAGGTGATGGTTTAATGTTTTGTAGATCGTCAAAAAAATCTTGATCTGGATAATTAGGTTCTGGTTGATCAATATTTTCTTTATTATCTCGTTTTAATAACGGTTCACGACCGATCAAAATACGCACCTTGTTATAGTTTTCAATCGAATCCATTAT
>CALMMZ010000018.1 GCA_937868685.1 uncultured bacterium
ACTCCTGTTTCATCTCGCAATAATTTAATATCTTCAGTAGTAATTGCCATAAAATTAAAGTTATTTAATTTTAATTATTAAATAACAAAATAAAATTAATAAAAGTAGTATATAACTATACGATTTTGAGCGTTTCTGCAAATTGTTTTAAAAAGAAATCAACACTTTTTCTGCTATTATCGTTTGCTACAATAGGATAGTCGATAACTGCAATATTGTTGTCAGTATTAGTAATTGCAATAACAGGAATATTCATCATACGAGATTCAGTAACTGCATTTTCTTCTTCTCGTGCATCAACAACAATAATTGCTGCAGGGATACCTTTAAGTGTTGAAAGGCCTCCAAAACGACGATTTAATTTTTCAATTTTTCGTTCAATGAGAAGTTTTTCTTTTTTTGTTGTGTAGAGGAGTGTCCCTTCGTCAGATTTTCCAGAAAGATCGTCAAGTATATTTACTCGATTTTTGATTTGTTTCCAGTTAGTGAGAGTTCCTCCAATCCATCGTTCATCAACATAAGGCATTCCGAGTGATTCAGCAGTTGATTTTACAAGATCACGAAGTTCTGGTTTTGTTCCGACAAAGATGACTTGTCGTCCAGAACCTGCAATTGTTTTTAACAATTCTTCAGCTCGTACGAGATTTGCTTCAGTTTTTTCTAAATCGATAATATCAGTTCGGTTTTTTGATCCGAAAAGAGAGTTTTTCGTGGTTGGGTGTCGTCGAGAACGGCTATATCCGTAATGAGCTCCTACCGCGAACATATCTTGAATTCGTGACATGTTATTGAGAATAACATTATGCACAAGAGATTTGGTTAGTAATAATATCTCTCGTTGCTATCAGTGACTGCTGATAGGAAAAGTCTTGAATGGGATTCAAGTTGGGAAAAACTCAAGGGATTTCCACATCTTTTCATACATAACGTAACAAGTAATATATATCATATTTTACAGAAAATGCAAATGCATTTTTTTTGCAAAAAAACCGGTTTCAGAGTAGTATAACAGTATGAAACAGTCACAATTATTTACCAAAACTCGTAAAGAAGTTCCAACTGATGAAGTTGCAAAAAATGCACAACTACTTATTCGTGCTGGCTTTATTCATAAAGAAATGGCGGGAGTATATTCATTGTTGCCACTTGGAATGCGAGTAATGGAAAAAATTATCGCTATCGTAAAACAAGAAATGAATATGATTGGTGGAGTTCAAATGAAAACTTCTGCACTTCAAAATAGGGAAATTTGGGAAAAAACAAATCGCTGGGACGATGCAATTGTAGACAATTGGTTTAAAACAGAATTAAAAAATGGATCTGAAGTAGGCCTTTCGTTTACTAACGAAGAAGCGTATTCAAGTATTGTAAAAAATTTTGTAAACTCATATCGAGATTTACCATTGTATTTATATGATTTCAAAACAATTTTCCGTAATGAATTACGGAGTAAGTCTGGAATTATGCGAGGACGAGAATTTTACTGGAAAGCATTGTATTCTTTTTCAAAAGATCAGGCGGAACACGATGTTTTTTATGAAAAAGCAAAAATTGCTTATATGAATATATTTCGACGAGTTGGTTTGGGAGATGTGACCTATATGACATTTGCATCAGGAGGAACATTTTCAAAATATTCTCATGAATTTCAGACAATTTCAGATGCGGGAGAAGATTTAATTTATATTGACGAAACAAAAAGGATTGCGATCAATAAAGAAGTTTTAAATGATGAAGTTCTTGCAGAACTTGGTGTGCAACGAGAAAATTTACGAGAAAAAAAATCAATTGAGGTTGGAAATATTTTTTCACTTGGTTTTAAATTTTCTGAACCATTTGAGTTAACTTATAAAAATAGTGAAGGGCAAGAAATTTCTGTATTCATGGGTTCATATGGAATTGGTATTACTCGATTGATTGGAACT
>CALMMZ010000019.1 GCA_937868685.1 uncultured bacterium
CACCTCTTCAGATGCGTCTACTTCAAAGTTTGATCCATATGTTGTTGTGTTCAATCCAATAGTATATTTTGGACTCACACCATAATGAGTTCCAGACATAACGAATGTATATCCACAAGCAACACCAGCTTTAATGGTATTATACATGATTCCTGGGGCGTAGAATGGCCTTAGGACTGTAATAGCATGTGGTTGTGTTCCGCTTAGATTTACATATGGAGCAATTGAGCTTGAGAACAATTTACCCAGCTGCAAAGTCCTTTCAACTGGATAGAAGCCATTATAAGGGTTGAACTTTAGAACCGCATTGGCCTTCAGTCTTAATCTTGTAAATGGTTTTTGTTCGCCTTGGTACAAATCAGACACAACAAAATTGTCATATAAGCCCGCACTAGTTGTCCCTGTGATCCCCAATACAAAGGATGATTCAGCCAGGAAGTTACCAGCATTATCATTGAAGCTAGCACTGTAGTTGTCTGATAGTCTGAATTCTGGAACCTGTGACATTCCTGGTCCAAGAAGCCTAATGTCCTCATGGAAATCATCATAGCTATCGTAATATGGGCCGTAACCAGACTGATCCTTAACCGACCACAAAGATCTGCCAAATGGGAAGTCTGAGAATGTACCCAATGCAAGATCCAAGTAAGCCCCAGGATTTCTTGTATAGCAGAATGATGATGAATATGTTGATTGCCTTTTTGTTGTTGTTAGCAATTCACCAGAACCAGACATTTCTGAGTATTGATTATATCTTGTGTCGCCATCTGCTGTCACATAAACATTGCTATCAAGTGGCCAAATTGATGCTGTGAATATAGGAGCCCCAGCATATGAAACATATGATGAAGTTGCCGCCTGTCTGTTTCCACGGGCATCTCTCCAACTATAGAATCTGAAACCTGTTTTCTTTCTAGTTCTATTCAGGTATTGATTTTTAGCCGCAGGATAGATCTTTTGCTTATAAGTCACTTTTCCAAGATATTCAACAAGAGAATCCTTAGTTTCAAAAGGATCTTGAATGACCCCAAGTTTGCTGTTGAGTTCTTCGTTTGCAAAGTGTTCCCTTGAGATGGAAATGTCTTGAACCATATGAACCTTTTGTCCATCAATGTCAATTTCTACCTCAGTTGGTC
>CALMMZ010000020.1 GCA_937868685.1 uncultured bacterium
ATATAACCTGGCTCTATCTGTATATCTCCTATGATATACTATTTTTATATGTTTAAAAGTAATACAAAAATAAAAGTAGGAATTAATGGTTTTGGTCGAATTGGTCGTGCATTTTTTAAACAAGTATGGGATCGTGATGATATTGAAATTGTAGGACTTAACGATCTTGGTTCACTTGCATCACTTGCGTATCTCTTGAAATATGACACAGTGTATCGAAATTGGGGTCATTCCGTTTCACTTGTGGAACCAGTAATCAACAGTGATGGAACTGTTTCACAGTATGGATATTTGATTGTTGATGAGAAAAAAATACCTGTATTCACTGTAAAAGATCCAGCACAAATTCCTTGGAAATCAGTTGATGTCGATGTTGTCGTAGAATCTACCGGATTGTTTACTACATACGACAAAGCATCAGCACATATTACTGCAGGGGCAAAAAAAGTAGTTATTAGTGCACCAGCAAAAGGTGGCGAAGATGCAGGGATTAATGGAGAGACCATTCTCCTCGGTGTTAATGAAGAAAAATTTGGAACATGTGATATCACAAGTAATGCGTCATGTACTACTAACGCTGCATCACCACTTATTGGAATACTTGACGAATCAATTGGAATCGAAAAAGCGTTGCTTTCAACAGTGCATGGATATACTGCATCACAAGCACTCGTTGATGGTCCAAGCAAAAAAGACCTCCGTGAGGGTCGTGCTGCAGCACAAAATATAGTACCAAGTTCAACAGGTGCTGCGGTTGCGGTTGCAAAGGCGTATCCAAAACTTGAAGGACTCTTTGATGGAATCTCACTTCGTGTTCCAGTTCCTGCTGGTTCAATTGTTGATGTAACATTTATTTCAAAACGAGAAACAACAGCAAACGAAATAAATGAACTCCTCAAAAAAGCTGCAAATGAAAAACGATGGCAAGGAATTTTTACGGTAACTGACGAACCATTAGTATCGTCTGATGTTTTAGAAAATACACACGCATCAATTGTTGACCTTGCCATGACTCGAGTGGTGGGTGGAAATTTGGTAAAAGTTCTTGCATGGTATGATAATGAGTGGGGATATACCCATACATTAGTAGAACATGTAATGAAAACAGGAAAAACAATTTAAGTTAATAGAGAAAACTTCCATATAGGGAGTTTTTCTTTACATTATATATAAAGTATGTTATATTCTAATAAGTGTTATTTTCTTCATTACAGGAATTATTAAAGCCTGTTCTCTCCTTGAGAATTATTTATTCTCTATTTTTATCATCGAAGACAATAACCAAATTAACCCGAGTTATTGATTTTTCTTGAATAGAATGTTCTTTTTAATCAGACTCATGTCACATTAGTGACCATTTTTATTGTTTATGATTTATAGTAAAAAAAATACTCCACGAGGTGGTGCGTCTCGTAGTAATTCATCTGTATCTACCAAGAAGTTTCGTAGTCCAGATACTGTAGCACCACTTTATCCAGATCGGAAATTTACTTCTTCACGCACTAAAGAATCGCCTCGTTTTCTATCTCGAGGTAAGGTAGGAGGAAGTCCACGAAGATTTCCACCACGCCGAAAAAAACAAGTTGGTGAGTATATCGATGTTTCTCGTTTTATTAATCGTGCAACAACTACGGTTGAAGAAGTTTATACTCCAACACACACTTTTTCTGATTTTGCTGTTGAAGATCGACTTAAAAATAAAATTGCAGAACGAGGGTTTACCGTACCGAGTCCAATTCAGGATCAGGCCATTCCACACGCACTTGACGGCCGTGATGTGATCGGGCTTGCAAATACTGGAACAGGGAAAACAGCAGCATTTTTGATTCCAACCATCCACAAGATTTTAAGCGATCGCAAACAACAGGTAATTATTATCACTCCAACACGAGAACTTGCTCTTCAGATTCAACGAGAAGCAATTCAATTGATAAAAGGTTTAGGAATTTTTGCAGTACTTTGTGTTGGCGGTGCTCCTATTCGATTTCAAATTCAAGATTTACAGAAAAAGCATAATATTATTATTGGAACACCTGGGCGTTTGAAAGATCTTTTTGATAAGAAAAAACTTTCACTTGAAAAAGTTTCCACAGTTATTCTTGATGAGGCAGATCGGATGCTCGATATGGGATTCATTGAGGATGTTCGTTATTTCTTGAAACATATTCCTGAAAAACGACAAATGTTGCTCTTTTCGGCAACAATGCCACCTGCAATCGAAAAACTCATTCATGAATTTTTACAATCCCCTGTAAAAATATCAGTTAAATCGCGAGACACTTCGAAGAACGTTGATCAAGACGTAATTCGTGTTACAGATAAAACCAAGAAACTTGAAATTCTTGCTGGATTATTAAGTGATGCAAGTTTTGAAAAAGTACTTGTATTTGTGGAGACTAAAAAAATGGTAGATCAGTTACACGAAGAGTTACGTGCTCGTGGATTCAAGTCCGATTCTATTCATGGAGATAAACAGCACCGTGAACGACAATTCGCTTTGAAAGGTTTTGCTTCAGGAAAAACTCAAATCCTCATTGCGACTGATGTAGCTGCACGAGGGTTAGATATTTCAGGGGTAACACATGTTATCAATTATGAAATACCTCAAACATATGATACGTATGTGCACCGTATTGGACGAACAGGTCGTGGAACGAACAAGGGAACAGCTCTCACCTTCATTTAATTGTTTTTTATATAAAATATGTTATTATATGAAAAATAAACAAAATGAAGAAATCATATTTAACTAATGAACATGGAGAAATCTCACCTCTCTTTGTTAACAACATGATCAAAAGCCTTAATCAGCATAGGGAATATATTCCACTTGCATTGATTGTTATTTTCGTATTTCCAGCAATACTTTTCCTTGGAGTATTTATTATTGAATGGTTTTCAAAATAGTATTAGAAATAAAACCTACCATTTCGGTAGGTTTTTTGATATACTTGATATATGAAAATACATCTAGCAACCGATCATGCGGGTTTTCTAATTAAAGAACAAATAAAACAAAAATTATACGAAATTGGTTATGAAATTATTGATCATGGGGCAAATATTTTTGACAGAGAAGATGATTATCCCGATTTTATTACTCCCTGTGCCGAAGCAGTCGCAAAAGACACAGAGAGCATAGGAATTATTTTTGGAGGTTCAGGACAAGGTGAGGCAATGGTTGCAAATCGAATTTCTGGTGTTCGTGCGGGAGTATACTACGGGCATGAGCCAGCTATGGTTACGTTACTCCGAGAGCATAATAATGCAAATATCCTATCAATAGGAGTAAGATTTATAACCGATATTGGTAGTGTGCAAAAAATAGTGCATAATTTCATTACTACAGTATTTCCAGGTGAAGGGCGTCATATTCGTCGCATTAATAAATTTTAAAAGTATATGTATATTATTCCCGCAATTTTACCAAAAAATAGAAACGAGTTAATTATTGAATTACAACGACTCATTGATGCTGGGTATTCTGGAAGAATTCAAATTGATCTATGTGATGGAATTTTTGTACAGAGTGTTACATGGCCTTTTTCTGAATATGTAGACAACGCTAAATTTTTAGAAAATGCTCATCAGTTTTTAATTGATTCAGAATTAACAAATTTACTTACAAATTTTACTATTGATTATGATTTAATGGTAAATCAGTCAGAATACCTCTTCTCTGTTTGGAATATATTGCAACCACATAATATTATTTTTCATCTTGATGCAATTACTGATCATGAATCATTTGCAATTGAATTACTTTCTGGAAAAAGTCAATTTCCATTTGTTTTAGAAAAAAGAATTGTTCTTGCAATT
>CALMMZ010000021.1 GCA_937868685.1 uncultured bacterium
AGTTGTTTTAATAAAAAACAAAATAAAACTAACTATCTGATAATCAGTTTTAAAAAATCACAATAAGTACAACTTTTCAATTTAAATTGTGCTAATTATAAAAAACAAAGCCATGAAAAATACAATTTTCTTATTTCTTTTTCTATTTGTGTCGTACATGACACAGGGTCAAATAACCATTATTTCAAAAAGCGATTCTTGGAAATACAAAGATGATGGAAGTAATCAGGGAGTCAATTGGAGAAATACAGGGTTTAATGATGGTGGATGGTTACAAGGAAACGCAGAATTGGGTTATGGAGATGCTCCGGTTACAACATTGCAATCTGGTAAAATAACTTATTATTTTAGAAAAGTTGTAAATTATAGTTTTTCAAATTTCCAAAATCTCACATTAAAATTAAGAAGAGATGATGGAGCGGTTATTTATATTAATGGAAGAGAAGTTTTTAGAAACAACATGCCAACAGGCACTATATTATATAATACACCAGCATCATCTTTTGCATCTGATGATGGCAGCACTGTTTTACAAACCATATTACCAACAACTAATTTTATTAATGGTGACAACGTAATTGCGGCAGAAATTCATAACAACTCAACCTCTTCGAGCGATATTACTTTTGAATTGGAGTTATTAGGTAACACTTCAACTTCTTTACCCACCATAACAAGAGGTGCATATATGGTTGGAACTTCTGAGAGTTCTATAAATATACAATGGAGAACAAATACATCTTGTAATGGAGAAGTTAAATACGGAACAGTTTCCGGAAACCTTACCAATTCAATTACACATACTAATTTAACTACAGATCACAGTATAACACTAAGTAATTTATTGCCCAACACAAAATATTACTATAGTATAGGAACAATTGGTAATCCGATACAATCAGGAGTCAATCATTATTTTTATACATCACCAAATTCAAATAATAATTCTACTGTTTCGTTTTGGGTAACAGGAGATTTTGGAAATAGCAGTTCTACCCAAAGGGCTGTAAGGGATCAATTTTTAACATATTCATCAAATATGATTATAAATGGTTGGTTGTGGCTTGGAGATAATGCATACAATAGCGGAACAGACTCAGAATATCAAACTAAGGTTTTTAATGTTTATGGGACTCTTTTTAATAGACTACCATTATATCCGGCACCAGGAAATCATGATTATGCCAATTCTGGCTATTTAAGTTCTGCCGCACTTGGAACGAATTTTCCTTATTTTAGTATTTTTAACATACCAACAAATTCTACAACAGAAAAATATTATAGTTTTAATTATGCCAATATTCACTTTATAAGCTTAGATAGTTATGGATCAAGAAATAATTCATCGAGCACAATGTATAATTGGCTAAGAAATGATCTTGCCAACAATACTCAAACATGGACAATAGTATATTTTCATCATGCTCCTTATTCTAAGGGATCGCATGATTCTGATAATAGCACAGAAATGAAAGATATGAGACAAAATATTGTTCCGTTATTAGAACAATACGGAGTTGACCTGGTGTTGTCTGGCCACAGTCATATATACGAAAGAAGCAAATTTATAAAAGGCCATTATGGAACAGAAAGCACTTTCAGCAATTCTGTATATCCTGCCGGAAACGTTGTTCAAAACTCATCAAATAATTACACCAAATCGTCATTAAGAGGAAACGGAACAATATATGTGGTTTGTGGAGTTTCTGGACAATCAGGAGGTTCAACCCAGAGTGGTTATCCACACAATGCAATGCAAGTTTCTACAACAAGCAAAAACGGATCTTTAGTATTGAGTGTAACAGGCGGGGTTTTGAATTGTATTTTTTTAACTTCAACCGGAACTATTGCAGATGATTTTACCATTACTAAAACAACACAGCCTGTATCAACTTATGAAAACAAAGAGACAAACAGGGAGAAGGAAATTGTTCAAAATGGTCTTTCGGTTGTATATCCGAATCCATCCAGGGGAGTTTTTAATTTAAGATTAAATAAAGAAACCAAAAGCTCTGAGGGTTTTGTTAGCGTTTTTAATATTGTTGGAGAATTGGTTTATTCTGAAAAAATTTATATCAAAGAGGACAGCGAAGACAGTGATTTAAAGGTTGATTTAAGCAATATGCCAACCGGAATTTATTATCTTGTAATAAACTTTTCGAAAGAAAATACTGAATCTTTTAAGTTATTGCTCGAATAGCGATAACTTAAAAACTCGGTCTTATTTTAAGTCTCAGGAGACATCCATATAATAATCCCACATTATATGAACCTCTCTTTCCAGATTCTAAAATATGATATTGCCTATGGATTGGATATAAATCAATAATGTTTTCTACTCGATATTGATAATTCGTTTTTTTTGCTACTGAGTATCCAAAAACACAAAGATTTTCTATTTCCTTCTGACGAATGGGGAGTCTTTTTTGTCTTCTTTGTTTTTGTTCAAACCTATATTGCCTCCAATCATCAGAATTCATCCTTTTAATCTTTTTCTTCTTGCCTTTTAAATTTATTTTTCGACAAGCCATGAAGTTATGTTGCTAAATGTACAAAGACATATTTTTTTGTACATTAATTATTTTATCCATAAACTCTTTATTACAATTTTGTTTACAGATCCATACACTAGGGACATAATTAATCAAATCACGGATAGGATGATAAACATTACAAATTCTGCACTTTCTTTTGCCGTGAAATTTTTTGACAGCTACTTGATTCTTTTTTGTGTTGACATGGGTGTTGTGTTAGGATTGTTAAAAATAGAAAGAGAAGAAATTATCGGTGATACAACTGATTTATTATTATCACCAGAAGACTTGGGATTATAATCGTTTTTTTCCCATTCAACAATTGTTACATCGTCATTAGGATCACAAAAAACCTTTTCAATTATTTTAAAAATAACATTCCAGTCCCCACGAGCTCTTAATGATCCAATTTTAGGCATGCCTATTTTTTTAGAAGGAAATGTTTCTTTCATTTTTAAAAGAGCCTTTTCAAGAGCATCGTAATCAGTCAATACTCCCGGAGACCAGTAATCAAACTGACCATACAAGTTTACAATAATAGGGTTTGTATTTGTTGTAAAACTAATTGTTCCAAGTTTTGATCTATCTCCTTTTATGGTTGCAGAATCCACTGCAGCAGCTTCTGGCCATTCTTCCTTAATAGATTTTGCAATTCCGCTCCCCATAGTATTAAAGCAATTTGCTTGATGAGCGATCAAATCAAATTCTCCGTTTTTTGCAGACCTGATGAGGTCTCCTTTAATTTCTTTTATCATAATTTTAATTGTTTGATGATTTTATTTCTTTGAATCTATCAATAAGCATTTCAAGGTATAATGTGTTTTCTACACCATAGTTACCCACCGACCACATATCATCATATTCAACAACAACATTTTCTCCATCAGAGAAAATCCCTATATCAATTGTGTATGAACAAGGAAAGTTTTTGTTTAAACTTATATGTTTTTTTACAAAATTAAAATCAGGCAAAACAGAAAACATTCCTGAATAATTTCTGCAATCTATAATTTTATCTCTATGAATATAAATTCTGTATTCACTGATTATTTTCTTTGAAAATTTTTCAAACAGATAAACATTTAATTCATCCGGAAAACCATTTAAAGAAACATAATTAACATTATTTATCAAAAAACCTCCAAACCTCTTTCTTTGTACTGGTTTTATAAACTTTGTTTCTTCTTGAGGTAAATTTTTAAAATATTCTCTCACTTGCCCCAGGGTGAGTATCGCACAAGCTGATTCTGAAACTTTTGGAACATTTGGAATATTTTTTAATCCCAACCGAATAAAAACATCATTCATAAAGTCGATAGAGCCCACTGCAATGTTGTTTTTAATGGCAAAATCAAATTCTCCGCTTTTTACATCATCTATTGTTATTAATTTGGTTTTAATGTCCAAATCCATTGCGCCATAAAATGCACAAGCAGCGTCAAAATGATGCGGGAAAGACCTTGTTTTATCACTTTGAATTAGGATCATATTATAGGTTTTTTAATGTTTCTTCTAATTCTTTCTTTAGGTTAAGATAGTGATCTTTTATTTGATACCATTCATAAAAATTTTGTTTTTCAAATTCTTGATACAAATCATTACATTCTGCAAAATCAATTATCTTGTTATTTTTTATTATTTGAATTCCGAATTTTAGTATTTTAAGTGAATGAAAAGCACTTTTTACTCCACGATTAGTATCTCCTTCAATCATTTTTTGCTTAGCATTTCTCCAGGTTGAATAGGATTGTGCAAGCATTTCTTTTTTAACCTTGTCTTTATTTGGAATGAAGTTGTATTTTTCTTTTTCTTGAAGCCTTGCCCATTCTGGGGCAAAGATACATTCAAGATATGTAATTTTGTAATTATTAAAAAGATCTTCTTTAAAAGAGTCCGGAGTAACAATATGTATATTATATTTTTCGGACTTTATTTCTTGATGTCTAAGTAAATTTGGAGCTATTAAGATTACATCAAAATCAGAGTTTTCTTTATTATATCCATATACACGAGAACCGTAAATGTAAACATTACGGAATTTTAATGGGTGAATCCCTGAAACTAAAACAATTTCCTTTAAACTTGGAATCATCATTTTTTGTATTTATTCTGTATAACGAAACAAACACAAAAAAGTTACATTTAAAATTCCAAAAGCAATTGTACTGCTAATATTCTGTTTTGTTCTTTTTTTAATGGGCTTGTTGGCTTACCAACAGCAACAACATTTCCGTTATTATCTAAAACCGAAATTTCAGAAATATAAGTGCAATCATTATAATTTAAATTAAATGTTGGATTTAGGCTGCTATTTAATTCATTTGGCAAAACATATCCTACTATTGAACTGTAATATTTAGTTTTAATAGTTTGTGCTCTTACAACTCCATAAAAAAAGGATTCATCTCCAAAATTTAAAATATTCTGATTTGAGGTTAGGCCAGAATTTAAAATATATGTTGAGCCGGATGCATAGTCTTGTCTTGAAATTATAAATTCATGAGAGTTTAATTTTGTTGGATCTATTGTGTTGTCACCGAAATCACTTGCTCTATATACGCCATTTCCTCCCAAGGCAATATCAGAAACCCTGGTCCATCCAGTTGCCGGTGTGCTTGCAATGTCATATCCATATTCATTAGGTTGTTCATTTACCAAAACCTGCACTGTATTAGCATTCCATCCTGAACCAAAAGATGAAAGACCAGAATCGCTTCTCATATAAGGAAAACCATTTGCGGGGAATCTTATTTTTAAGAACTTAGGTCTTCCATTCATATCGTTTTCTCCAATTATTTTTTTTATATATCCACAATGCAGAGAAGCAGGGTATCCAAAACTAGAAGAAGAACTGTATGCATCGTTTTCATATAATAGAGTAATAAAATAGGTTTTTCCACTTTCACACAATCCGCTTACGCTATAATATGGAGTGTTGTTTGATGGATTGGATACAAGTTCTACTATTGGCTCTGGATATGTATAACTCCTATTAGACTTATAAGATAATGCTGTTAACAATTCCTGATCAGTTATTACAAACATTTTTAGTTTATGATAAACTCTTCCAACAATAGTGTTTCCAGAAGAAACTCCATCTCTCAAATCACGATATGTACTTTTAGCTATTGGATCATATTTTGTTATTCCATATCTGTCATAGCAGGACAAGCCCCAATTTTGAGCATTTCCATTAGTATATCCTGTAATTTTATGCCACATAACTGTTGGCATATGAAGTTCTGTTGTTTTTTCAATAAGTTGTTCTCCGAAAGTGTTTATGGCATATTCATTTGTATAGTGTACAAAACCAACAGCCGGTGTGTCTGAACTAAAGCCAAAATAATTTTTTGTTCCTGCATATTCAATTGAACCATATTGCGAAAAACCACTTATTCCCTGAGTATTAATATTGGTTCCGGCAACATCATATGTTCTTACGATATTGAGATTCCAACAAGTCGTATTTTGGGTGGAACCGCTGCCATAATAATTTTCTAATCCGTTTCCTGGATAAAAAGCAGTAAGCATTCCATGTGCTCCTGTTCCGGTAAAATCAGGTATTGACCTATCAACAAAAATATTTGTTGAATCTGCTGATAGCACCTTATAAACCAAAGTATTAAAAGGAGCATCATTAGGAATTAAAGGATAACTAGTCGGGATATAAAGAGTACCAAATTGTGGTGGCAACCAAAAACAAAATATTAAGTCACCAGGATCAGGATAGGGTCCGGTATAGATTAGGAGGTTATCGCCCCAAGATTGACCAACATAAGCCAATGTTACCCTATTAATTTGCATACTATTAAGAAAACTCCAAGAATTTGGAGAGCCGGAAAAAAACCCATAATCATTAGTTGTGCCTGTAATGAATTGTTTTAAAGAAGAAATATTGCTTCTGTTTAAATTTATGGCATTACTTCCGTCTAAATTTATGGCATCAATATTAGGCTGTGAATCTTTTGGAGATAATATTCTGTTTCTTTCTATAGAATAATTACTTGAATAATCTATTGAATAATCAATTTCCCTGTCTGATAAAACCATTTTGGAAAATCTTAAATTTCCCAAAGATAATTGATGTCTTCCTTCATCAGTTAACTTAATATTAATGAGCTGTTCATTTTGTGGAATAGTAAATGAAATTTAAAAAA
>CALMMZ010000022.1 GCA_937868685.1 uncultured bacterium
ATGGCTTTTATTCAAATTGGAAGGGGTTTGTTTCCAACCGACAAGATCTCGAATATATCTTATGATGGCAAATGTACGATTAAAGTCGTTGTCTCTTCTTCACACTCTGCACAAGATTACAATGTCAACTTTCCAAACGATGAGAATGCAAAAAAAGTATTCGAACACCTCTGTGAATCTCTAAAACTTAAGGAAAAATCTGTTTATGAAAAGAGTTCCACAGAGGAGGGAGCATGAGTAATATTTAATATCTTGCGAGATATTAAACATCCTTTAGGAATTAAACATCCTTTCTTTAAAAGATTGATTCGAAAAAGTGTTTGACGGCGTGATACGCGCTTTTCAAATCATTACCCACTTTATTAAAGGCTGCAATGAGATGATTGGCAATATCTACCAATTCGGCTGACAACGCTGCTTCCACCGTTGAAGCCACTGAAATCAATTTGTTAAACACCATTTTAGCAGCATCTAACACTTCGCCTCCCACTTTGGCAATCGCAGTAATGGCATTTTTAATCGATCCGACGGGATCTTTCAAAAAGTTATCAATATCATTTCCAAGATTGGTGAAAAATTCTTTTGGATGAAGTACCGCGTCTGTAATAGCTTCAAAGACATGGTACGCAGCAGGGACAATAGTGTTACTAAAAATATGCAAAGCTTCTTGGACTGTATTAGCAATAATACTCGCCATTTTTTCACCATAAGCAATTACATTTTTAATGGCGCCAGAAATAATGGTACCTACTGGACCAATTTTATCTAAGGCTGCATACATTAAGTCTCCAGCAATATCAAAGGCTTTCACTGCGTCAACGCCAGCGGTGACAATAGCGTTAAAAGCGATAGTTCCATATTTGGCAATATACCCATTCGCTTTGGCGATTAAATCAGAAGGCATTCCAGGGATCCATCCCAATGCTCCATTTAACATTCCATCCACAAAGTGTTCAGCTTGTTCTCCAATATAGAATCCTGGAAATAAACTTTCCGCGCAACCGGCAAATTTATCAATTCCCGAATAAAGATCACCAGAGCATTTCACTTTCATATTCTCCATGTAACCTTTGAATTCTGATTCAGCTGTATTCAAGGCAATTTGATCAAACGTAGTTAATTCTGTACCAATGCTCAAAGCACAATTCGCACTTAAAACATTATCACCACACTCTCGAATCATCGCCTCAGTGTTTCTTTTCACTGTACGAGTGACTGTTTTTCCCACCAATCCTTCAAAAACGTTTTGCACATCGCTTAACGTACAATCTCCTTGTGAAGAAGAGGAATAATCGAGACCCATACGATCACAATATTCTGAAGTTAATTGACAGGTAGGAATATCGGAAGTCAATTGACAATAACCACTGGCGTCACAATCTAAAGTTCCAGGATACCAAGGTCCCAATCCACGTGATTCACAGACACCAGCAATTAAAGCAGGTGGGTAAAAACTTTGTACACAAGTTTTACTTCCCTCGTTCCATTCGAGATATGGTTTGGCATTTAGATCACAGGGCTTTCCGTTGTGATCAATTCCACCTGACGTTCCAGTTACTGGAGTACAATGAACCCAGTGCGGATTTGAATCGGCTAGACATGAAGCTTGATTATACAAACAACCACCAAAATCTCCCGAAGAAGTGGGCAAACGGTAATCATAACCTTGGGAGGTGCACCACTCTTTGACCGCGTGTCGTTGAGCATCAGTATTTAAAATTTGTTGCCAATTTGTTGATCCAGTTGGTAAATTAAATGCGGCTGGTGTTAAAACAGTCTTTTTTTGTTGAAATTGAATCCAAAAGGTGATCAAGAAAAAGAGCACCACCACCACGAGTGTGGAAATGACCCATCTCCACATTTTCTTTTTCTTTTTAAAAGAAAAAGAAAAAGTAATGGAATTTCGGGAACACGAATTGACTTACCTTCTTAAAAAGTATCCTACTTCTTTTGAATCGTTACTTCAAATTTATTTGGTAGCTCATGGTCTCCGAACTTATCTCTTTGAATCTGCAAATGTCTTTGGACAAGGAAAAAGTATCTCTCGTTATCTGGAAGAAGACTTCGTTCTCTTGAGTAACATCGCCTCTTCTTATGGAATTTCGATTCTACCTGATCCAGAAAGTTTATCTTCTTTTCCTCGTTATTTCTTTGTACATCCAAGTCAATTGAATCGAGTTAAAAAATTACTTTTAGAAGGAAACTTATTAAAAATTCTAGGTTATTATCCCGGTTTTGAAGGACATCAATTTGAAGATGAAAGTGTAACACGAATTTCTTACACCATTTCTTTACAAGATTTGCGTCATGGGAAAAGTCTCAATATTACAGCTCTCGGAGAGGAGAGTAAAACTTCACGAAAAGATTTAATTCGTTTTTGTGAAGATGAAGTGCAAAGATTTAAGAAGGTGTTACCTTCTTTTATCATGGTTTCATATCAAATTGATACAATTGTCTCAAAAGAAGATTTACTACGAAATTTATCTTTTGTATACTTTAAAGAAAATTCCGTAAATTATAAGAACCTCGTGTGGAATCAATTTACATTAGAAGGTAAAATGAATACCTACTTCAATCAACTCTTAAAGTCTCAACAAAAATTTGAACAGCAACTTCCTTTTCTACGAAGTTTTATTAGTTTATTAAGCAGAGAATACTTTCTCCATTTTCTTTCAGGTCAATCACCAAAAGAGATACAAAAATTTAACCAACGACTACTCGTTTTTGAACAACGACTTCGATTGCCTTCTCCCTCAATCACCACTGAAAAAGAGTTGATGGAATTGTGGGAGAAAACTTTTTAATTTAAAGAATTTCTAGCTTAATAAAACCAGTCGCCATGGAGGAAAAGACTCACAATGAAGTTATCCCTATGGATTTTTCAAATGTTGATGGCATTAAAAAATTAATTGATGAAACTTGCCTCAAAAAAGATCAACAAGTTGAAAAAATGAATAAGGTTACAGTAGAATATCTTCGCGAATATACTGATATCTATCTTATACATGTCGCTAACAGTGATTATCAAAATTATTATTTAGTGAATCAATATGCTTCCTTCTCAGAAAAAGGCAGAGTAGGTCTTCCTACACAATTTTTCTCTTTTCGAGAATTTCGTCTCTTGAATTATGTTCAAGCCTCAATTTCAGAAATAAAGTTATTCATTCGCTTTCAGCAAGATCTCGATAAATATATTCATATCGATACTGCTAAAGTGGATAAAGATGGAAATTTCCAATTTCGTTGGCCATCTTTGTGGAGAATTCCTAATATGCATAATTTTAGTCTACAGGCTGTAGGAGAATGTAAATGTTGGCGTGGTCTTATTCTTGCCTGTAAAGGAGGTCATTTCGCTTTTACCAGACTGTCAGAATAAATATAAATTCTAGTAAAAATTTTTAATATTCTTTTGAATATTAAAAATAAAAGTTTTATTAAAATTCAATGAGTAAAGAACTTTGTGAACGTATTGCACGTGCACTCAACTGGGAAGCGCCATCATTTTTTCCTGTACAAAATGGCTACATTTGTATTTCTCAGAGAAGAGCCTTGACCGTGACATCCGACAGTTATGAATTAAAAAGAAAAATAATTATCAATCCATGGAAGACAAGTTTTGTGACCAAGAAATTTACTTTTACCGATGAACCATCTTTACTCAAGGCCATTACAGATGGTATTCAATGGCTTAAAAAATGTTATTAAACATCTCTTCAAGATTGGTTAAAAATTGATATTTTTTTATGATACAGTAAATCAAATGGGTTCTTGTTGGAGGAAAGAAACGACTACTTCTACATTAAAAGTCATAGTACCTTCAAACAAACTTAAAACTCGACGCATCTTTCTTACCTTTCTATCAGAGACGAAAAGGTTGCGTTTTTTTCAACGCCAATTTTTATTGCTACCAAGTAACCCTGTGATATATCAATACACTACATTTCGTCATGCTTATTTGGAATACTTTGTCTTTGAAAAGAAGGAAGATTCATTTGAAGGATTAAAGAAATGCCAATATCGACTGACCATTCAAAGCGAAGCAGAAGAAACAACTATGTTAGATCGTTTACAAAATGAGGTAGCCGAGAGATATTTGTTTCTGGAAGGAAGTGAAGAATGGAAACAAAAAAAGAAAGAACAATATCAAGGAGTAAGAATATTTTCGTTAGAAGATTTCCTGGCTCAGCCTTTTGCCCAATTTGAACAACTTGTTTTTCTCTTTGAAGTGAAGTTTCTTCAATATCTCCAACCGAATAAAATTGTAATTCCTTGTCATGAGATGATGATCCCAGCATTTAACCAATCTCTTCGAGATGTTTAACCCTGAGAAGGAAGTATAAAATTGATTTCTCTCTCCAAGGAGAGAGAAATCAATCCCTTTGAAGACATGACTCTTTATTTATCTCGTTGGAAAGGAGATGTAGACATTCTTCCATTGAAAATGAAAGAATGGTGGAAAGATGTACTTCAGGATGCATGGTTTGATGAAATTGAACATGCTTACATTGAAATTGAAGATGGATTTGATCATGGAGAGAAAATCATTGATATGGAGTTTGCTTTTATACGAAAAGGTAAATCTACTCTTGTTAAACGAGTAAAACTTTCTTCTTTCAATTTACGTGATATAAGAAAGATGTGCAAAAATATTCATCTTTTAATCCAACATTTAAATCGAAGAGATGTGAAAGTATCACTAGAAATTCTTCGTATTCAAGATTTACAAGCTAAATTTTTAATAGCTGATACATCTTTGTGGAAATTGACATGGAAATTAACTTATCATCACTCAATACCTTTTACGCGACAGAGTAATTTTCAATTAACCAATGTTAAAATTCAACAACTTAAAATTACAAGCTTGTGTCAACTTCAAACTTTTTACGGAGGTAAATATTCTTATCACATTCAGAAAATCAATCTTGAAACCAGTTGTGATATACATGGACAGATTAATCACTTTAGGAATTGTTATCGATGTTGCCGTCTCATAAAAAATAATCATTTTTCTTTGTCGAAAATTGTATTCCGAAAAGTAGGACAACTTTTCTTTCAAAAGAAATGGTGCCCAAATATTACTACTCTAATACAAATTTGCGAAAAAGAAGCGTTATGGTCAGTGTGGATGAAATTAATCCTCTTTGGACTTATTGAAAATTCGACAAAAAAGAAGCAATGGTTGATTTTTCTTACTCAAGGGTTGTATGATCCTCGCTTATTGCTGTTAATTTGGAAATTCGTTGAATTCAATTAAATTACAAAAATGTTGAATTTCAATTCAAATTTCAAAAAGTTTCCATTTTGTCAATTTCAATGAAATTCAAAAACATTGAAACCAAGTTACATCGAAGGTGTTGATTGGAAAATAAGGAGAATTGAAAAGAAAAAAGTGTTGCATCTCTGTTCTCTCCAATTCAAGGTATATTTGTTCGTTTCTCTTCCGTGAACTATTTTTTAAACATATCAATTTCATTTTTCGATTGAGAAATGAAAAGAAAGATTGACATTGAGATACAATTTTTGTGAAATAAAAGTACACTTCCATATTTTTACCTAACAAATAAACTTTGAACAAAGACTTGTTTAACGCCTATAAAAATTCTACAACGATGATTCAAAACTTGTAAAGTTTTGAAAATTGACTAATTTTTTATGAAAAAAAGAATAATTACTTCGAAGAATAATTAAGTTGGGGAAATGTCGTCCATTTCTTGTAACCCAGCCAAACAGGGGAAATATGCAAATATGTCACCGAGTGAATTTGATGAATTTTTAAAATTAATGGTCTCTCGAATTACAAAATATAACGTTTTATGTTTATCTTATGCTGAGTTAGATGATGATTTTAATCCTTCAGTCGATTTCAATTGGGATGCCAAACTTCTTAATCTTGATGACAAAAGTGAATTTGATGAGAACATATTTGTGTCACGTAGGCACAAAACAAAGAGAAGTTTTAGAAATATCAAAAAGACTAGAGAAAAAGGACATACTCTTTTGATCGTACAACAAGTCAAAATCTATGCTCGAGCTCTTTTAATTCCCTTGATAGAAAGAGCTTTACAACAAATTCCTTTCTATCACTATCGAGGTAAAAAACAAAGTTGTTATTCAATTGTGGGGATTGAAAGTCAATTCTTTTTCGATTGTAATGTTTCTTGTTATAAATATTCGCTTGATTTATCTTCAAGAAAAGAAGTTGAGTCTTTTCTCGCGTCCCCCTTTCCGAAAATTCCTAAAATTATTCTTACTGCTACTTATACAAAAAAGCCCAAAGAAAATAGACATTCATATTTACAGTTGTTTAACTTACAAAGAAAATATCCCTACGAATTTATATTTCATATGGATTATGAAGTTTTATTTACTTTGGAAAAATGTATTTTACTGGGTTTAACCCCGGAAGAACGTTTAACCCCTTCTTCAGACGAAAATAAAGAATGGAATTCATTTTTAACTCAGGGTTTATACGATCCTCGTCTTCTTTGTTTAATTGCTTCGTTTGAATCTGGTTATGGAGGATGGTATCGTTACATTGGTCACACAAAATGGTGATTTTTTTTCAAGTGAAGATAATTACGACATTACCCGAAACTTCTTTTATATTAATAATCAAAGAGATGATACTTAAATTAATTTTCTCTAAGATATTAAAACTTCTTCTTTCTTTGGAAAGAAGGATGAATTTTCTCTCAACTTCGATTGAACAGAAGCAATTTCCTTTGAACGAAACCAACACACTTGTTATTTCAGGAGGTGGAATCAAAGGTCTCTCTGCCTTGGGAGCCTTGTTTTATTTTCAAGAAATGTTTTCTATGAAAATTACCTCGTACGCGGGGACTTCAATCGGAGCAATCATTTGTTGTCTTTTAGCAATTGGATATCGAGCAATTGATATTCATTTCTATCTCGAACAAAGTACTTTCTATCGTGATATTCAACAATTTCATTTAAATAAACTTCTTCAAGGGAATGGCATTTTGCCATGGAGATTGATTTCTTACCATCTCGAAAAGATGATTCGAGATAAAATTTCATATATTCCTACTTTTCGTGATATCAAAAATAGATTTGGTATTCATTTAACTCTTGTCACATTCAATGTCACTGATCGAAGACCAGAATATTTGAATGTTGATACCCATCCTGATCTTTCTTGTTTAGAGGCTATCCGAATGAGCGCCAATGTTCCTCTTTTGTTTGATCGTTTTCGATACCGAGGAAAGGAATATCTTGATGGTGGTATGATTTGCAATTATCCAATTTCATTTTATTCACAATCTCACCATAAAACAATTGGAATTAATCTCGGCGGAGATACTTTCATTACAGGTCAAGAAACTTACATTGAATTTCTTTTGACAGTACTTTCAATGCCTTATAATTATCATAATACAGCTCAAACACAAGGAAAAGTGCAAGACTTAAATATTCCTTCAACAGTTGCATCTTTCAATTTTAATCTCCCACTTGAAAAGAGAAAAGAAATGTTCATCGTTGGGTTTAATTTGGCCAAAATTAAGTTTCCTTTGCTACCAGTGCCTAAAAAGAAATTAATACGAAGTAAAAGTTTTTAATGTGAAAAATGATTCTTTTTTGAAAGAAAAGCTTGTTCAATAAGCACAAACCTTGATTTTAAAATGGAGGTGATTGTTAACGAAATATTAATACAAAGAAAAAGAAGTTCTTTTTCACCTCTTCTCATACAACAATTAGCGATGATTATTGCTGAAGCTGATGAAACAGAAGAACTTGCTTTGTTAACAAATGTGGAGGAAGCTCTCCAAGTAATTCTTCCAGGGTGTGATGTCGATATCTTTTGTTATGAACAAAAGATATCACTTGAACAACTGCGAGAATGTCGTCTCGAACTGGAATGGTTTCGCATAGTCTTTTTAAATCGAATTTTAATTAAACCAGGGGCCATTTTTGAAAAAACTTTTACTTGGATTGAAACTCTCTTAAAGAAAGCTGATGACTATCGTATTCCATCTCCTCTTCTCAGAGAATATGAAGGAATGGATTTACCACCCGAAGTAAGAGAGGCGCTTGCACATGATGTATAAAGTTCCCGCGGGAACTTTATTAATCTTTAAAAATGGTCAACGAAGTGGAACTTCTTCAGAAGAAACATTTTCTTCAAAAGGAACATTTTCCTCAGATGGAGTTGAAAGGTACCATCCCGGATAAAAAATGCGATGAAAACGAGTAATTTGAAGAAGCACGAGAACAGACAATACAATCGTCAAAAATATACCATATTGGGTATATTTTGTTTCGATTAACCCATAAATTACCATACTAAATAGAGAAATTAATCTTAATATAGTGGCAAGAAAAGGAATGTGAGGAGAACACATTTCAAGGGAGATGTTTGATCAATCTTTTTGAGATGATTTAATCATTTTTAAGGATACTATCAGAAAACTCCAAAGAGTTTTCTGATAGTATCCTTTTATTTTTATTAGATTTTCTAATTAAAAAAGTAGCGAATATTCGCATAAAAAAGTCTCACACGGTAAGTAACAGAATGAAACATCTCTTTCAATAGATACAAAAAGATATCCCAATAACCTTTGACGGTCTCCAACAAAGGTTCAACGAGTGTGATAGTTATGATCAAAGAATTGAAGAAAAATCCAATCATAAAAATAGAAAAGCAAAAGGCAATAATCAACGTAAGAATGATATCCATGTTGAATTGTTATTGTGTAATTGTGTAATACAAAAATTGTTCAAAGATTTTGAAAGAAAAAATCAATTTCCCTCCACGAAGGAAAAATTAATATAAATGTAAAGAATTATCACCTCCAATTATTCGAGAGAAGTTATGTCCCAGATTTGATGAATAGAAATACTTGTAGAGTCGGCCCATTCCAAATTAGGAAAATACGGCGGAATTGGTACTTCGAAATCGTTATGGTCGATAGCTGATCTAGAAGACAATACACTTGATATATATTTACAACAAAATTCACCAGCTAAATTTCGACTTACTAAAGGATATAAAAATTTTCCTATAATGAGTAACAAACGAGGATCATACAAACCTTGGGTCAAAAATTTTGCCCATTTATCGTCTTCCTTTCTACAGAAGAGTCCATGAGTGAGGAGATGATACAGAGAAAAAGGTTCATGTTCATGTTGAATTAAATCAAAAGAAATTGAGGGTGAAATAAATCCTTTTCTTTCATCCGGAAGAAGGGATTTCTCATGACCTTCATAAATAGATTCAATTATATCGGGAGCAATAACGTACATCATATAAGTATAAGATAAAATGTTTTTATTTTTGTGGAGATGAGGTAACCAAATCTGATTAAAAGTGTCAATAGTCTGCTTTTGATACATTTCCAACGTTTCATCCCAATTTGAAGTAACTGTAACGTCAAAAATAAAATCTTTGACATCTGTTTGAGATGAATAAGTAAAATGTCCCTTTTCTCCATTCAAAAGATAAATCTTTCCATGATAAGGAAGAGGAAAAGAATCAAAAATTCGGTGGTAACAAGGAAAATGAAGATGAATTTCGGGACACTTTTCATCTTGAAGTTGAGAAGAGCAAACTTGTGCGTAGGTTTTAACCCCCGAAGGACGTTTAATTGCTTGATACCTCTTGATCAAATCTTCATATAACTCGTAAATATCAAATAAATAAAGAACAACTGTTTCTTTTATAATTTCACAAGTACCTCGTTTTTCTCGATTATATTCTAATATAATTTTTGTAATATTTCCTGAAAGCAATTTGGGTTGAACTTCAGCATCCCATTGCCGCCAAAGAAAGGTTGCAAAAGATGAAGGGACTTTATTTTGAGACATTTGATTTTGAAATTAAGAAGTTTGTTGCAGAAAAAATCAATTTTACTCGAGATGATATTGAAAAGGTCAATTAAACTTCGCAAAGTTTAATTCCTTTAAACATCCAGAAATTTTACATTCTTAAAAATAACATCATTCCAAGCTTTGCCAATGTCAAAGCGAATTTCAAGAGGAGGTTTTTTGGAAAGAATTCCATTTTGTTGAATTTCCCAGGTTAAAGTGGGCATTTCAATCTCTTCCTTGCTACACCATTCGGAGATGATTTCTACAATGTTATCATATACTTGTTTACTGATGAAAACTTCTTGTAATTGGGCATGTTTTTCATCAATTCCTGGAATGGTGATAACACGGGATGAACTATTTGGAGCATCAATTATAGGTAATTGATCAAGTTGACCCATGACATCTGCAGCAATAATATTAATTTGCCAAAGATTTTGTTCAGTAAGAAGTTGCTTTTTATCAATCTTTTCCTCTTGGCTCATTTTTCTTTCTCTGAAAAAAAGGAGAAAGAAAAGATCATTTTTCTTTAACCCTCGGAAGGATATTGAAGACTGCTTAAAGAAAAAAACATTTTCGACATCTGGGTTGATAACTTTCTGCACCTCCAATTAAAATAAGATCAGAATTATTGATAATTTTCTTGGTATGAGATGCCTCTTCTCCACAAAGACTGCAAATAGCACGCAACGGAATCAATTCATCAACACAAGGGATAATTTTGGCAATACTCGGGAAAGGTTCTCGTTTCCAATCAGATTTTAAGGCTGAGATGATAACTGTTTTTTCTTTCGCCCATTGATCAGCTAACTCTAAGTCGGGAAAGAATTGACCTTCGTCAATTAGAATCACGTCAGCTTCGGAGATGGTTTTTTCATCAGCGTCCTTCAATTGAGTTAATGCAAAAGTGGCGCGCATACTCTTGGAACTATGAGAACAAATATTTTGCACTGAATATCGAGTATCACCTTGATATTTAATTAAAACAATCTTCTTTTTTGCAATCAAATAACGGGAAGCTTTTGCCAGAAGTGTTTCTGTCTTACCGGCAAACATACATCCGAGAATAAGAATTAATTCACCCTTCATTTTTGAGAAAGAGAGGAACAGTTTAACTCTTTTAAAGAATGAGATTAAAGAGATATTTCAATTTATTTTACGCATAAAATAAATTAATATTCCTTTGGTTCAATGATACGATTTTTTAGATGAAGTCTAGTAGATTCGCGTTGGTCAATCATCTTGGCAATAAGAAGCAAAAGTCTTGGATCATATAAACCTTGGGTTAGAAAGTCTTGAAACTTCCCAGGATGAGCAAGTCCATGAAATAATATATCAAAAAGAGTACTCTCAGCCAGAGCATTTTGTCCATTTGAATAAAGTTGGTGATGGAAACTTGAATGTTGCATTATAAATGGTTGCTCTGAAAGAAAAATTTCGTGAAGAATTTTTTTAGGAAAACCTAAACGACAAAGAAAATATAAGCTATCTCTTAAACCAATTAACATGGGAATTGACGAGCATAACAATTTTTGATACCTCTCAAACTGATCATCAGAATCTTCAATTAGAAATGCAAAACATTTTTTATCATCAAAAATAACTACTTTTAAAAAGAACTCGCGAACTTTAACGTTGTTGTTACCAAAGTGACGAACCTGTTCAATTGATACTGAAAGAAATTCTTGAACATCTTTTCTCTCAAAAAGAGGTAAAATTTTTATAACTGTTAAAAAATTATCGAAAACTAAGCGGAGGTAATTCCTATCAACATTCTCTTTTTCACAAGAAAAATTATCGAGAGACAAGTTCAATAGAACATTTAAGAGATATCGCAATTCTTCTCTGGAAAGAGAAGTTCGTGCTATTCCTGGGTTAAACTGTCCATTTCGTATTCTTAGGATGGTAATAGAATATTCTTCCCGATATTTTAGATTGGAATTTGTCTCATAAGAAAAAAGAATTGAAATATCATCAAGATTTTCCGCACGATATGATTTAATATATGTTACATACTCAGCTAAAAAATCCTCATTGTTGGTAAAATCTTCATATTTTATACTCTTACTATCTGCCATAATATTTCTTTTTAAAAAATATAAGAATTATAAAGGAGATTTAATCAATTTTTAAAGGTGGGTCTTTTCTTTCTCCGCAGAGAAAGAAATCAATCTCGAGAAGAGATGTTTAATAGTAAGGAGGGTATTTTACCAACACTTCTCTACTCACTGAACTAAAATAAGTCAATGAGTGTATAACTTGTGACAAAAAGTTTTCTTTGTCAAAGAAGATAGGGGCAAATCCTACAATGCTGTACATCATGTCTTTCAATTCTTTTTCAGTTTTTCTTTCCAATCTCTTGCGCCACAAGTTTTCAATTTGCGGCTGAGATGGGAAGGTTGGAATTTGAGGTTGACTAAAGTAAGTCACAAAGAATGGTTCTTTGGAATTGAAATCAAATCCTTGTCTCTTCACCTGAGGTCGAGGTGGCACTTGAGGTGCTTGGGGTTGAACTCGAGGTTGAACTCGAGGTGGCACTTGGGGTGCTTGAGGTTGAATTCGAGGTTGAGGTTGAACTCGAGGTGGCACTTGAGGTTGAACTCGAGGTGGCACTTGAGGTGCTTGAGGTTGAACTTGAGGTGGTGCTTGAGCTTGAGGTGCTTGAGCTTGAGGTGGAGTTCTCACACCGGGTACTGGAATAGAAGGTTGATTTTCCTTCACTTCGGCAGAAAAAGTTTCAAAAGGTACCAAACCAGCTTCGATATCTTCCCAAGTTGGAACAATAAATTCTTCACCAGTACTCCACCAAAATTCAAATTTGCAATTTTTGTTGGTGCAAATCATGTGATCACAGCCACCATCTTTTTGAATTCCAGTCCCACATTTGGGGCAAGGCTTAACGTTCAATCCCTTCAGTTCAGAGAGATTCAGTTCGGCTTGTCTAACTTGTCGTTGCTGTTCCTCTTGACAAGTTCCTTCGTGGTGCTGGTCACACAAACCGCAAAAATCACGGGAACATTTCAAACACCAAATTTGCTTTGGTTTTTCTTTTTCTTCCGGTTCCCAGGCGAATTGACAATCTTGATAGGGGCATCTTCGAATGGTTAATTTTGCAATCACTTGACGAGCAAGGAAATTGTCGACCATTTCACGAAAACGTCCTACCAAAATGTTTCTCAAATCGTTGCGCAGAAATTGGTGTTTACAATCCGGTTCGGCACAAATCAAAGAAAGATTGCCGTTGATACGAGCCTTCAACCAATCTTGGAGGCAGTTGTCATGATAGCGATGAGGACAACCAAAAGTAAAGGTATCCTGAGCGTCAAAACAGACAATACACGCGCGACTCATTGCGTTTTCAGCGTAGATCTGAATTGTGGCTTATTCTTGAAAGAAAAAATCAATTTTCATTCCGAAGGAAGTTTAACCATTCTGAAGGAAGTTTAAAAATTGATCTCTTTAATACACATTAATTCAATAAAATAATGGCACAACTTGAAAATGTCTTTATTTCCCCACCGGAAAAATGTTCAATTTGTTATGCTCAACAACCGGATGATCTTATTTACTATTCTTTTAATCGGATTTGTAATTGTCAAAATTTAATTTGTCGAGATTGTCAATCTCGAGTGTTGGGATGTCCTTTTTGCAATTTACCAGAACCAGAACCACCTCAAACCGAAGAAGCAAACATTTACACAGTATCAAGAAATCTCTTTTCAATGGTGATATTAATTGCTGTTTTATCTGGATTCCATCTTGCTTGTAATATCATTACTCTTGTGTTAATGTTCCAAGGTACAATTGACGTTGATCAACTTTTATTGCCTTATATGTATGTGAGTTTAGTTCATAAAATATTAATCTTTTTGAATATCTTTTTGGGGGCAAAAAGGTGGTTAATCAAATTGAGATCTTTCTTTGATAAAGTATCTATTCCTTTGACTGGAACTATCTTCTTCGTTCCAAAATATCTTCTCATAAGTTGCTGTTTTGGATTTGACTCGGTGTATATTTCTCTCCTTTTGATGCAATATCGAAATGAGGATTGGAGTTAAACTTCCTCCCGGGGTTAAACTTCCTCCCGGGGTTAAACTTCCTCCCGGGG
>CALMMZ010000023.1 GCA_937868685.1 uncultured bacterium
CTAATTAAAAGGAATCCGAACATTAATACTAGTGGAACAAGTAATAGTAAAAAATTTTTATTCATAAAATAATAATTAGTTATTTAATAAAGTATAATAGATTTTCCTTCAGTATACCTTTTTTGAATTAAAAAAGAAACTTATATCGTTTCTTTTTTAATTCTTTGATACATCCAAAATTCTTGAACGAGTGTAACAAGACTTGTTGTAATCCAATAGATTGCAATCGCCGCAGGAACAACAAGTGTAAAAAATACAATCATTATTGGGAGGATATATTTCATATTTTTCTGCATATTTTCCATTAAGCGTACTGTAGAATCCTTGTCCGTATCGTCTGATAGAGTATTTTGAGTACTTGGTGAAAAATGTAGTTGGATATATTGTGCAATTCCTGCAAATATTGCAAGGAAATAACTTTTTTCAGAAAGTAAAATTCCGAAAAAACTATCTGAAATATGAACTGGAAGACTCATAAAAGAATAGAGAATTGTTGGTTCAAAAGTAGCACCGTTTAAAAAAACTTTATAGAGCCCAATAATAAGTGGGAATTGAATAAGGATAGGGAGACATCCTGCAAATGGATTTGTGTTAGCTTCTTTATATAATTCCATTATTTTTTTTGATTGCTCAACATTATCAGGATATTGTTTCTTAATTTCATTAATTTTTGGCTGCATTTTCTTCATAACCAATTGACTTTTTAAACTTGAATAAGCAAAAGGAAGTAGGAGTAATTTTACAAAAATAGTCATCAAAATAACCGAAAGTCCAAGATTTCCCCCAAGAAATGAAGTAAAAAGAACGAGTACATTAGTAAGTGGTTGAATAATAATAGTATAAAACATAGGGTGTTAGTATAACATATTTTTAATAAAAGATATATTATATTAATGAGTCATATCCACCAATATTTCCTCCATGACATCTTAAAAACCTTCGAAATCCTAATATAATTCCTCGAAAAAGTCCATATTTTTTAATAGCTTGTAGAGTATATTCTGAACAAGTTGGTGTAAATATACATGAACTTGGAAAAAATGGGCGAATTATTAATCTATAAAACATAACTCCTAGTATTCCAATAAAAATACTTATTTTATGAAAATTTTTCATATTTTTGAATAATAGTAGTAATAATTGTTGTAATATCTTTTTCAATAATTTTACTAATTCTTTTTTTATATAGTGCGGTAGTTTCTAAGTTTCTAGGAATATTTTTTGTCATTAAAAAGACAATATTTATTTGTGGAAGTTTTAAAAACATTTGAGAAGATACTCTAAAAGTTGTCCTTTTGATAGTATTTCGAATAATTGCAAGTTTTGCATGTTTTTTTGAGATAACTACTCCAATATTTGTGTGTTTATTGGTTGATTGAGTTAATATTGCACGAAAATATATACCTATGACAGGAATACCCTTCATTACCTTGGGGAATTGGTTTTTTTTTATTTTATACGATGATTTAATCATATATTCTCTAGTAAAACAAAAAGACTTGAAAAATCAAGTCTTTTTAAAAGGTTATACAGCAAGTTTTGTACGTCCCTTACGACGTCGATTACGAATAATATTTTTACCACTCGTAGTTGCTTGACGAACGAGAAATCCATGAGTTGTTTTTCGTTTTTTTACCTTTGGTTGGTAAGTTGTTGACATAGATATCTTGATTATACACATAATAGTGAATTATGCAAGACTTTTTTAAAAAAAATTTATTTTTAAAAGTTATCCACTTTTTCAACATGTTTTCCACAGAAAACTCACCGATTTACTTATTTCCTATTTAATTAAATAAATGTATACTATATATATCTTTATTAATCTAAGTTTCATTTCCTTGGTATATGCGTGATATATATAATCTATGGGACACCGTACTTGCAGAAATAGAACTTTCCGTGTCAAAAGCAAATTTTACAACATGGTTTAAAAATACCTATGCAATTAAATCAGAGGAAGGGACTTTTTTTATTGGAGTTCCAAATGATTTTATTAAGGAGTGGCTCAGTGATCGATTTAGTCGTGAAATATTAAAAACAATTCGTAATCATTGGGATGATATTCGATCAGTAGAATTTATTACTGCTAAAAAACCAATTAAACAAGTAATTATTCAAAAAATAGAACCACAGCCAGAAAAAAAACTTATACCTGAACTTCCTTTGGATCACATGATTCCTAAAAAGAATAACTTAAACCCGAAATACACTTTTGAAACACTTATTGTTGGACCATTTAATGAAATCGCTTATTCAGCAGCTCAAACTGTTATAAAAAGTCCTGGTTCATTTAATCCATTATTTATTTATGGATCAACAGGTATTGGAAAAACTCACTTAATTCAAGCAACAGGGAATATGTTATTTGAAAAAAATCCAGGACTTAATATCTATTATGTAACTTCTGAGAAGTTCCTTATGGATTATGTTTCTGCTCTCCAAAACAATAGAATTAATAGTTTTAAAGAAAAATATCGTACATGTGATGTTCTTATTATGGATGATATTCAATTTTTTAATACTGGAAAAGAGCAAGTACAACAAGAACTCTTTCATTTATTTAATACCTTACATGATCGAAATCGACAATTGATTTTTTCTTCTGATAAACACCCAAACTATATTATAGGACTTGAAGATCGTTTAAAATCAAGATTTTCTGCTGGAATGATTATTGATGTAGCTCGCCCAGAATATGAATCACGTATTGCTATTTTACGAGCAAAACTTGAATATCATAACTTTAACTTATCAGATGAATCACTTGATTATATTGCAAGTCACGTGGAAGGTAATGTTCGAGAATTAGAGGGGATTATTAATACTCTTATTATGCAAATGGAACTCCGTAAACGAGAACTTAATCTTCAAGAAATTAAACTTCTTATTAAGAATAATATTAAACCTAAAAGAAATATTTCACTTGAAGAAATTGTAAAAGTAGTTGCTCATTTCTATAATATTGAAGAGAAACTTATGTATGATAAAAATAGAAGGAAAGAAATTGTAGAAGCTCGTCAAGTAGCCATGTATATTCTCAGAGAGGACTATAATATTTCATTTCCTCATATTGGAAAAAAACTTGGTGGTCGCGACCATACAACGGTAATGCATTCTTATGAGAAAATTGTAAAAGAGCTTGTAGAAAACCCAGATCTTGTTCATGATATTGAACAGATTCGTGCAATGCTTCAAACATAACCTGTAGATAAAACTGTATATAACATTTTGAAAACTCTGTGAATTTTATTAGTATGATATGTTTATAAAAATAAAACTTATTTTTATAATTAAATCACTATTTAAAAAAGTTTATTTATCCACATATATAATATAAAGAAAAATATTATTAAATAATACTTAAAAAGAAATCCACAAAATCC
>CALMMZ010000024.1 GCA_937868685.1 uncultured bacterium
TATTCTGTCCAACAGTTTGATCTCCAGTAATTTCTGCAATAGCACGACGAATCACTGTAATCATTTCGAAACACTCACTCGCTGTTGCTGGACGTTTCGCATTTTTACCAATAGCCCATATAGGTTCGTAGGCAATCATAATGCGATCATATTGATTATTCGGAATATTCTGCAGACATTCAGCAAGTTGTTTTTTGATTTCTCTAAAATGCATTCCATTTTCTGATCGTTTTTGTTCACCAACACAGAGCACGACCGATAATGGGTATTGCAAAATTTTTGTGAGCTTTTTATTAATTAAATGATTTGTTTCTCCAATAGCTCTTCGTTCTGAGTGGCCAACAATAACGGTTCGTGCGCGTGTATTAAAAATCATTTCAGGAGAAATTTCTCCTGTGTATGCACCTGCAGATTCATAGAAACAATCTTGAGCTCCGAGTACGCATGCGCGGTTCGTTACGAGTGCTTGTAATTGTGAGAGATATATTGTTGGTGGACATACTATTGTTTCAACCTGTGATGCATGTTTTAATGCATATTTCTGAATAGCTCGAAACCATGCGAGCGCTGTTTTACCTTGAGTTGGGTTCATTTTCCAGTTTGCAATCATAAATTTTTTTGATGATTTTCCCGCTTTTTTCATATTTATAAAGTATACCAAGATTGATATAAAAATACAAAAAAGTACCTTTCGGTACTTTTACTTTAAATTATTCTCTTCTTGAGAAGAAACCACTACCTTACTTACATTGTTTACACTATTACTCAATCGTGGAATAATAATTTGGGCAGTAATTACTAAAGCTACCGCCAAAATACCAAGAATAATAAATAATACATGAGTGGAAAATCCATTACTTTCTCGTTTCATAATGATACATTTTTATAAAAATACTCCTTTTTTAAAAATTTGTCAATTTTTTTTCCGTTCATTATTCCATGCGAGAAGTCCTGCAATTACAATAATTAAGGCTACTAATCCGAATTTTTCTAACATATCAGTAATTCGAGAAATATCTTCAATCATATTCCCTGCGAACCATCCCAATCCACCAACAACACTTCCTCGTAGGAATACCCCAATCATAGATAAGGTTATATATTTCCTGATTGGCATTTCAGTAATACCTCCATAAATTGCAAGTGCAACATTCGGAACAAGCGGAAACGCTCGTAATCCAATAAATAACCATTCATCCCATTTCGTTGTACTCATTTTCTTGGTGAGTTTTTCCATATCATTATGAGTAACTCCTATTTTATTACCATATTGATCAATAATTTTAAGCCCAATCGTACGAGAAACCCACACATACGGTAATGATCCAATAGTCACCCCAATGGCAGATCCGAGTGGTACCGTAACGAGAAATGAAAATAAATTAGATAATGAAAACACCTTTCCAGAAAAAAGTACCATCCCCGCGAACCCTTGAACGAGCGATGACGGAATAGGCGAAATTAATTCTTCAATAATTCCTGCCCCTATTACTCCGAAAAATCCATAATTTCCAATCCATACCTGAATAACTTCAATAATATGCTGCATATGGAACAGAGTATAGCACAAAATTAATTTTTTAATTAAAAAACCCAATCATTCTGATTGGGTCTGAAAAACTTTTCTAAAAGGTGCACTAAAGGTTAGTTTTTGTAATAGTGGAAACAGATCAGTCGCCTGCAGTTTTTCCTCTTGAAGATTATTATGATTTTCAACCATATTTCTTATCAAGGAATATACTTGCTGCATTTGAAATGACTCTTTCCAGTTCGGCCTTGCAAGTTCAGTAACAAATTCTTCGAAAAAATTATTTTCTCTATTTGAAAAATCCTTACTATCAATTATTTGAATTAACTTATTCATAAACTGCTCGCCTCTGGTGTTTTTTTCTGCAGATAATCCTGATAAATGGACAAGATATTCTGTAATATCATTACAAGAATTACCAAAAATTGAACTACCAATAATACCCTGTTCTCCACCATGAAAACTGAATTGATTCCTTTCCCTAGAAACAAATGCTCCTGCAATCAAATAGGGAGATTGTACTAATGTTTCCATGTCAGTTTTTCCGAGAGATCCTTCTTGTATTACTTTTACTTTTTCAAAAAAATGCTCGAAGAAAATTTTATCTAAATTTTTTCTACGCATACTTATAATATCTATTGTGCAAAAATTTTCTGATTGAGGAAAATTCATTGCGAAAAGATATTTCTGATTCTTCAAGACTTTTTCTTCTGGTTTTTCCAGAATAATTGAAACGGATATTTTCTTTGTTGCGTTAATAATGAATGATTTTTTCCAGAAGTTTTTCGGATAGAGCTTAATTGTCGAATCCTTACGATTTTCTGTACTAACCATGTTCACGCGTGTCTCTTTTGGTCTTATTTTTTCCATTGATATTTTATTTTATTACTTATTAAAGTACCGAAAATGGAAGTTTTGTCAAGGGAGTGACTTATTATCTGGAAAGTTTTTTATACAACGAGGTAATCTTCCCTCTTATTTTTGGAAACCTAATAAATATCCAGCCTACAAAAACATAACCAACATAAACGAATAGA
>CALMMZ010000025.1 GCA_937868685.1 uncultured bacterium
CCAAGTCTGCAAGACTTATGGATGACATTGTTGACCTTGAGCTTGAATGTATTGACAGGATCTTGGCCAAGATTGATTCTGATCCTGAACCAGAGAGTGTCAAGAGAGTTGAAAAAGAGCTTTGGTTGGGGATCAAAGAAGATTGTATTAATGGAAGAAGGGTCGGTTTGGGTCTTACTGGACTTGGCGATGCTTTGGCTGCAATGAATGTCAAATATGGTTCAGATGAATCTATTTCTGTGACTGAAAACATCTATAGACTTCTTGAGTGCGAATCTTGGCAAATGTCTAGAACATTGGCTCATGAGAGAGGAGCATTTCCAGATTATGATCCAAGTATTGAAAAGAAACATCCTTTCATCAATAAGATTTGGGCGGACCTTGGATATACTGAGAATCAACCACGAAGAAACATTGCTATTACAACAACAGCACCAGCCGGTTCAGTTAGTTGCTTAACTCAAACAACATCAGGAATTGAACCTGCTTATCTTCTTCATTATAAGAGGCGCAGGAAGATCAATACTGATGAGACATTGACTCCTGATTTTGTGGATCATGTTGGTGACAAGTGGGTTGAATATGATGTATTCCATCATGGATTTAAAGACTGGATGGATGCAACTAACAAGGGTCTTGACAAGATTGAAGAGTCGCCTTACTATGGAGCCACAAGCAACGATGTTGATTGGAAAGCATCTGTGAAATTGCAGGCGGCTGCTCAAAAGTGGGTTTGCCATGCGATTAGCAAGACATGCAATCTGCCAAATTCGGCTACAAGAGAGCTTGTTTCAGAAGTCTATATGAAAGCATGGGAGGATGGTTGCAAAGGGTTTACTGTTTATCGTGATGGGTGCCGTACTGGTGTCCTTGTGTCGAGCGACAGCCAGAATGCCCAGGAAGGCCCAGAATTCGTGCAGCATGACGCGCCAAAGCGACCAGACAGCCTACCATGCGAGATCCATAACGTGTCCATCAAGGGCCAAAAATGGACCATTCTGGTGGGTATGTTTGAAGGCAAGCCATATGAAGTGTTTGGAGGCGAGGCATCAACAATCAATGTTCCTGATGAATGCAAATCTGCAACCATTGTTAAATCGGGCAACAGATATAATCTAGAAATTGTGTTGGATGATGACACAGAGGTTATCCTGAAGAACATTGTGAAGTTGTTTGATAATGCGAATTATGGAACACTGACAAGAATGATCTCACTGAGCCTTAGACATGGAGCAAAAGTAGAATATGTCTGTTCCCAGCTTTTGAAAGACAAAGAGGCAGACCTTTATAGTTTTGCTAAGGTTCTATCAAGGGTGCTTAAGAAACATATTCCAGATGGAACGATTGTTACTGGTGATAAGAAATGCAAAGATTGTGGTTCTGATTCACTTGTATATATGGAAGGATGTGTCACTTGTAAATCATGTGGCTCAAGCAAGTGTGGTTAGCCAATAGTTGAAATGGGGGTCTAATGGCCCCCATCGGAGAATCTTTATGAATGAAGAATTAGCAAAATCACTTGGTTCATTAGCAACCAATGGAACTTTTATCCAACTTAATATGGAACTAAAAAGGTTATTGACAGAAGTGGATGGACTATATGAGACTCTTCAAAAAGAGTTTCCGCTTCCACTTGAATATGAATGGGGTGTTTTAGAAGATAGCAAGATGTTTGCAATCTTTCCTGTTAATCTTATCTCAGAGGTCAATGGAGACTTAAATGATTCAAGTGATGAAGAAGTCTGATACCAAACCAGAAAACTCAATACCAGAGTTCTTGTCCAATTTGGTCGAGGAAGTCTCTTCTGGAAGAGGTTTACTTTCTTCTGAAGAAAAGCTACGCATGTTGCGTAACATGTATGTTGGGGCAAGTGCTTCGACAACGGGATCAAAAACAGACCATCCAAATCATTATACATTTGGTAAGTTTGAAGTCATTGATGTTATCCAGGACTGGAAGTTAGGTTATGAACTTGGTAATGTTGTCAAGTATGTTGCCAGGGCTGGAAAAAAGAAGAAGGGTAATCCTCTTGATGACAAATTGAAAGAGATTGAAGATTTGCAAAAGGCAGTTGTCTATCTTCAATTTAGAATCACTCAGGCAAAATTAGAATATGAGCAACTTAACAATGATTAGACCATATAACAATTATGTTCGGATTG
>CALMMZ010000026.1 GCA_937868685.1 uncultured bacterium
TAGTTTTTACTTTAAATAAAATTTCCCAATTGATTCAAGAGCTTTTGGTGAGGAAATTCGAAAATATCACGAATAAGCTTATCGTACATTTTGATACGATAAAGAAAATCATCTGTTGAGAAAATAGCATATCGTAATTCTTTACCAATTTCTGATTCAATAATATTGATTGTTTTTTGGGTTGCGCTGAGGTCGAGCTTGTCTCCTACAATAAGCAAATCAATCGGCCGATCATCATTCCGGAGTAAAACTCCTGATACCACTACTAATTTCAATTTTCCTCCACCTCGAAAACGGTTTGGTAATTCTGCAATGTTTACCAACTCTGATTCAATAAGTAACATTGATAACGGTTGGATGAGCTCAAATTGTGGATTGAGTTCGTATACAGTAGCTTTTTTCTTGATTTGAGTAATTTTTTTCTTGGTTGAACGATAAGTAATACGAATGGTATTTTTTCGGGTAATAAAATTAATTTTCTCGAGCAATAATAATTCCGTCCGTACGATTGATGTTTGAGTTTTGGTCTTATTTATGAGTTCTTCTTTGGTAAATGCAGTATCTGGATGAAATAAAAATAAACGTATCAATTTTACCCTAGCGGTAGTTCCCATTATTTTTCCTAAAATCTCAATAGTATTCGTCATATAAAGAAAGTATATCACATTATTCACAATGAAAACCATCTTGAAAAAAGTTTATTTTGTGGTGCATTTATAAAAAACACCGATAACTATCGGTGTTTTTTATAATTATTTCAATTCTACTTTTCCTCCTGCATCTTCAATTGCTTTTTTCAATACTTCTGCTTCTTCTTTTTTCATGTTTTCTTTCAAGTTTGCTGGGAGATTGTCTACAAGATCTTTTGCTTCTTTAAGTCCAAGACCAAGAGATTCTTTTACTACCTTCATAACAGCAATTTTTGCTCCACCATCAGCAGTAAGTACTACAGTAAAATCATCTTTCTCTGCTGCTGCTTCTGCTCCACCTGCTGCAGGCCCTGCAACTGCAACTGCTGCAGCTGATACGCCGAATTTTGCTTCAAATAATTTAACGAGTTCATTAAGGTCGAGTACTGACATTTCTTCAATCTGTTTTACGATTGCTTCAAATTTTGCAGGTACGACTACATTGTTTTCATTTTCCATAAGAGTTGATTGTTTCTTGAGAATAGCATTCTCAAGAAAAAAATTAATATCTAATAACTAATACTTTATGCAGATTTTTTCTCTGCAATTTTTGAAAGTGCGATCACCATTCCTTGGATTGGTGAATTTATCACATTGACAAACATTCCACGCAATACTTGTGGTGCAGGAATTGCCGCAATTGCTTGAGCTTCTGCAGAAGAGATATATTTTCCTTCGAAAATTCCACCAATAATAGTAATATTATCATTGTATTTTTTCTTGAAATTAAAAATTTCTCGTGCAGGAGTAATCAAGTCGGAACTATACGCAATGGCAAGTTCTCCACCTGAAAGTGTTGGTATCTCTCCAGTAATAGATGCACTAGAGAGTACTTTACTCAAGAGTGTTTTTTTCACAACATTATATCCACCATCATTATTTCGTAGATTTTCACGGAGCATATTGGTATCGTTCACTGAAATCCCTTTAATATGTAAAAATACTACTGATTGAGCATTTTTAACAATGTCAGAAAATTTTTCTAATACGTGTGTTTTCTGTATTTTAGTAAGAGCCATATTATTCGTACAAAACTATCCAATAAAATCTCGAGTATTCGAGATAACGCAAAAAGGTGTTCGACCTCTGGAGAGATTTTTCAGCAATTCCTTAAAAAGAATCACCCTCTACCGTCTTTGGTGCGTATGGAATACATACTACCACAATCTATTAAAAATAACAAGTTACAATTTTAATGATTTTATCAAATCTTTTGCTAACTCAACTATTTCTTCTGTAATATCTTTAACAATATCAATAATTATATTCAAAATATCTGTTGCAATAACGAAAAACGACATAATTACATCAGTTGTCAAAGTAAAGAAAAACCCAGCAATACCACCACTTCGTTTTTCTACATTTCGAAATAAAAAACCATAGAGTAATAATGCTAAAAAAAATACAAGCCAAAAAGTACCTTCAGAAAATCTAGGCGTGAAAATAACTAGAAAAAAAATAATTCCAATAACAACTCCGAACACTCTCATCCAATTAAATAATCCAAATTCAAGTATTTTAATTATTTGTGATTCTTTAGTATCTGAAAAAGTACTTGCAGTTAGATTTTTTCCTACAGATAATATTTTTCCTCCTTGACTCCTAATATATGTAAGACCTCTTTGCAATGTTGACATAATTCAATATTATACCACTTATTACTCATAATGCAAGTTTTACACTATTCAAAAAAACACCTCTTCCAAGATGTTTTTATTTTCTTTTTATAACATCATGTACTGCAACCATAACCGCATCACGATCAACATGATAATGTTTCATTAATTCGTCTGGATTACCTGTTTGTCCGAATTGGTCTCGCACACCAACGTATTCAATCGGTACGGGATATTCTTCTGATAAAACTTCAGCAACAGCACTTCCTAGTCCTCCTGTGATTTGATGTTCTTCGGCAGTAACTACTGCATTTGTTTTTTTTACACTTGCAGCTAATGTTTCTCGATCGATTGGCTTAATGGTATGTACGTTAATTACCTCTGCATGAATTCCCTCTTGTTCTAAATTTTTTGCAGCTTGCATTGCTTCGTACACCAATGCCCCACATGCAACAATCG
>CALMMZ010000027.1 GCA_937868685.1 uncultured bacterium
ATACTGTTTGAAGCGTTTGGCGCATTAGATCCTGCAAAGGGTCCAAAGAAGTTTGAGGAAGATGCATCTGTTGCATTAGATCCTGCAAAGGGTCCAAAGAAGTTTGAGGAAGATGCACTTGTTGCACTGTATCCTGTTTGATATCCGAAAAAATTTGAGTTAGATGCACCGCCAGAAAGAGCACCTGCTGTATAACCAAAGAAGTTTGAATTAATAGCACCAGATGATTTATAACCTGAATTATTTCCAAAAAAGTTTGATCGATCTACATTGACTGCTTGATATCCTGCACCTGTACCGAAAAAGTTTGAGTCATAGGAATCAATTGCTTGATATCCTGCATGACGACCAAAAAAGTTTGAGTAGTAAGATCCTGTTGCGCCCATTCCTGCTTGATACCCAGAAAAATTTGATTCGTATGCATCTACTGCACCACTTCCTGCTCCTTGCCCAAAGAAGTTTGAGTTATTTGCACTTGTTGCATTATACCCTGCTTGATACCCGAAAAAATTTGAGTTATATGCACCCGACGCACCAGATCCTGCAGAATTTCCAAAGAAGTTTGAGTTAGATGCATTAGTTCCATAATTTCCTGAATTGGATCCAAAGAAGTTTGAGTTAGATGCAAATGTTGCACCATACCCTGCATAGTTTCCAAAGAAGTTTGAGTTAGATGCAAATGTTGCACCATACCCTGTATAGTTTCCAAGAAAAATATTACTATTACTTGCGTTACCAGTACCTGTAAGTCCAGATGAATACAGTGTAGTACCATTAACAGAGATTGGTGAACTACCACCTGAAACTGTTTCCCATGTTGGTGCTGCCCCGCTACCATTTGAGGTAAGTACTTGACCAGCAAGCCCTGTCTGACTATTCATAAAAAGTGCTCCCTGACCATTGAAATACCATCCATCAGATTTTATTTTAAATATTGTTTCTACTCCTTCTTTTCGTGCTAATAATTCAATATTTCCATCTTTTGTACTTGGGTCATATAGAGTAGAGATAGTATAGTCACTACTTTCATCATTATCTAGTGAACCTAAATAAGTTGCAAAAATGCCGTTATTTTGTACAATTAACGATCGAGAGGTTGAATTATCATCAGCACTAAAAATACCCGATCCTACACCAGGAAATCCACCTATATCGTTTGACATTAACATGAAATAACTACCTCCACCAGAAAGTTCATTACTAATACCAAATTCTTTGTTGTTGAGGTTAATAAATGTATTACTCGTCAATGTTCCTCCCAGTTGGAAACTATTTCCTACTGCAGTTAGTCCGTTATCAGCGAGGAGATCAGCACCTACCAACACATTCATCTGTCCACTCCCACCATCAAGTGACCCCTCGAGATTGATACCATCACCAGCAATCAAATTAAGTTTGTTTCCAGAACCTACCACTGACCCATTCACTGATATGTTCATGGGATTCGTTTGCTCCTGCTGTTTCGGGGTTCCGTCAGTTGTTAATCGAATATTATCGATATATAAATTACGTACAGTATCTGGAGACCCGAGTGTAAACGTCATCCGTAATCGATCAGCTAATTGACCTTGAGGAATATTAAATGCAGAGATAGGAATAGTAATGAGTTGCCATTCGTGGAGCAATGTTCTATTTAACCCTACAGTCCGAACATCAACATAGTTTCCGAGTGCAGTTCCTGCGTTTTTATAGAATCTAAATTCGAATCGTCGCCCATCAGTAATTGGTTCTTCCAAGCGAATCCAGAAATTCAAACTTGTCCAATCATTCACTTCGAAACTAGACCCTCTCAAGAAACTCACAACACTTGCCTCGTTCGCATTCCAAAACATTGATCGGTTATCTTTTTTGACATAGTTAGTGTTATTGAAATCAATAGTACCAATATCTGAAGCGGCATTTCCTTTTTTCTTAATATCTGATGTCCATTCAGTGTTTTCGTTATAAATAGTTTCACTAATTATTCCCGGCTCTGTTGCTCCTGCGGGAACAATAACGAGCTGAATAAGAAGTTCATCATCGTCAATAACTGGAGAAGCAGGATTTGCAGAAGGAGTTCCTTTTATTACATAAATATCTCCGACTTCAGTAATTACAAATGCATCAATACGGTCATAAGTATTATCAGACGGATCAAGTGTTACGGTTTCTTGATTACCTTCCTTGAGTCCGTTAAAAAAGTAAGAAACAATTGAAACATCATAAGTAAAACCGCTCCCACTCCAAACAGCACCCCCAGAGATAATATATTTCCCTGTTTCATTAAAATTTGCAGAGATTGAAATATTATTACCATCTCTGTCTATTGAAGTATTTTTCCCTGCTATGATATTTGCTTGTCCTGTAATACCGTTGATTGAAGTAACTCCATTTGAAACAATTTGCACAAAACAATTTGGATCATTATCTAACGGCCCACAATCAGGATTTAATGTTTGACCTGGATAGTATCCACCTTGCGGTGCAACTGCAAATACAAAAACCCCGTAACCTACTACAGAGAGAATGGAGAGTGTAGTGATGACGAGTTTACGAGAAAAGAAGAAGGATTTTAGTTTTTTAAAAAGTAATACATACATATAATTACTATTATATCAAGAAAGTAGATAATGATGCAAGTATTTTTGAAATAATAATAGGTAAATATTGAAAATGGTTTTTATACAACAGAAAGCA
>CALMMZ010000028.1 GCA_937868685.1 uncultured bacterium
ATCGTGCTTTCAAGGTATTGGTTGAAAGCAGTGGAAGAATACGTGTGTCAGACTCTCTCACCTGGCATCCCAAGGAGGAATTGACTGCTGAGAACTTTCGAAGAATAGTCTTCGAGACCGTTGGCAACCTTGACGACAGAAAGAAGAGGCAACACGAAAAGAAGGAGAAGAGAAAACAAAACAAGAAGAAGAAGCAATTGGCCAAGGAAAAGAAACAGAAAAAGAATTCTAGACCAACCAACTCAACTGCTAAATCAACTCTCAACTCCAACAATAATAATAACAACAACAACAACAGCAATAGAAAGAGCACCAGAACAAAAAAACCCAACCCAAGGTATCAGTATCTTGCAAAGACCATGATTCGATTCGCATGTACAGCAAAGTCTTATCGAGCTGCTTCACGTGGTCCAGATGCTGACATCTGGAACAAAGCTGCAGTTGAAGAATTTGTCCGTTTAGTCGAAACCACTGGTACAATGCGCTTCATCAGCTGGGATCAAGTCCCAGCAGACAGAAGAACGAGCTACTATAATCCACAGATTCGAATCAAAACCACAGCCGACGGTAAAACTGAATACAGGGTGCGTGGTACGTATGGTGGCAACATTTCTGATTGGTCTGGTCCAAAAGCAGCACACACGGCAGACATGGCTTCAATTAAAATTCTTTTAAATGTCACCGTATCAAAAGGTGCAAAATTCATGACCATCGACATCAAAGATTTTTATTTAGGCACTCCAATGGACAGACCTGAATACATGAGAATCCAGTTGGATCAGATGCCAGCAGAAGCACAAGAAAGATTCATAAAAGAAGGAATGGTCAAGAAAAATGCCGTAGTTGTTGAAATTAACAAAGGAATATATGGACTAGCTCAGGCTGGTCTACTTGCTCAAAACAGACTCTTTGAAATCCTCAACCAAAATGACTATCATCCAGTCTCACCTGACAACCCTTGCATCTTCAAACACAAAACTCGTGACATCACCTTTTGTTTAGTGGTTGACGATTTCGGCATCATGTATCACAACGAAGAAGACGTCCAACACCTGATTCAGACATTGGAGAATGCAAACTACCAATTGAAGAAGGATTGGGAGGGGCGAAAGTATGTTGGATTCAACATTGCACAAGACCGCGAGAAGGGATCAATAACACTGTCGATGCCGGACTATATCAAAGACGCGATGGACAGATTTGAGGTTGAACCAAACAAAAGAGTCATCAATCCTTTCGATGGAGCAAGCTCACTTAGTGATACTGAACCAGCAAGTGAAGCTGAAATTAAAAGACTCCAACAAATAAATGGAGTATTACTGTTTTATGCACGTGCTGTTGACCCTTCACTACTCACCAGAATAAACAAACTCTCTTCTCAACAAGCAAACGCAACAGTTGGCACACTTCGTGAAGCAGAACGCGCTCTGCAGTATGCATACAATTTCAAACAAGCGTCCATCACCTACCATAAAAGCGACATGAAGCTCATCTGTTACTCTGACGCCTCGTACTTGAGCGAAAGAAATTCCAAATCCAGGATCGGTGGCTTCTTTTTTCTTGGCGACAAGAACAACGAAGACCTCCTCAATGGACCAATCCTCACAATCAGTCAAATCATAGACGTTGTTGTAGCATCAGCAGCTGAAGCAGAATACGGAGCACTCTTCCTGAATGCAAAAGAGGCGGTGTACCTGAAGCAGCTGCTGGAAGGACTTGGTTTCCCTCAAAACCCAACAACAATCATCACTGACAACGAGTTTACCAGCAGTGTGGCAAATGGTGAGTGCAAGAAGAAGAGAGCGAGAGCAATGGACATGCGATTCGATTGGACTCGTGACCGCGTTGCTCGTGGAGAATTCTCAATCAAGTGGGGTCCAAGAGAGAAGAACATTGCCGACTTCTTCACCAAGGACCTCTCGACCAAAGAATTTCTTGAAGTGAGAAACTGCATCATGCCGGGTAGCAGTGTGAGAGGGAACACGAAAACATTAGTTAGGCAGAGAGTTTCAACAAATGAGAGAAAGAAGTAAAGATCGATTGAGGGGGGTGTGTTGATAGACTGAAATGTCCCTTCAAGATACCAAATTCAAACGATCACTTTTTCACGAATTGAAGAGATTCAATTCACTCAATTTGTTGAACAGGTAAGACTCAATAACTAATCAAATCAATTCACTCAATTTGTTGAACAGAATCTATTCAATATAAAGTGAAAAAGACCTGGAATGTCATTGGAACTGCCACCCTTTCCAGGAGATCGCAATGATTCCAACTCTTTTTATCGAAATTCTTGGAGACCAGCACTATTGAACCTGTTAAAGGCATCAGCACCAACACTAACCAAATTTGGCATGTTGGGAGCAGCTCTCTCTGCTGATGAGTACAAAAAATACACCAAGAACAACACTGCGTTTGCTGCTCCTGTTGCACCAGCTAATCGCAACACTGATGCTCAAAAGACTCAACATGCAACCTTTGAAATGTATGTCAATGCTAAATCAGCGATCATCGCGAAAATCATTGCAAGTCTTGGACAAGTACCAACTGACACAATCAATTCTGATGATGTCAGCGAAGAATGGGATTTAAAGACAATTCTTAAAAGACTGGATGACAAATACTTAGAATTCAGTCAAGTTGAAATCAACTTTCTCAACGAGCAAGTGGAGCAGAAATACGACATTAACAGCAATTTCGATGCATTCATTGCTGAACGAAAGAAAGTTTATGCAGCACTTGAAACATCAGGAAATGGATTCACTGAACAGATGAAAATCAGAAACTTATGTTTATGCATTGAAAGGGATCATGATTCAAAACAAGTTATTGAAAACTATCAAATGAATCATCCTGCTGCAAGCACTCGAAAGTTCAACGATTTAGTCAAGTTAATTTCCAGTCATAAAGCGAACAGAATTACAACAACAGGCAATTATGGTTTTGCAAATAGCTCAACGACTACCACTACGAAGAATGATTCCGAAATGAGTACATTATTGTCAAGAATCGAAGAGTTAACCACGCAAGTTGCAGCACTGACCAAAGCTAACATTGATCTTCAACAACAGATTGGTCAACGCTCACAGCAACACCGTCATCCAAAACAAAACCAGCGTCAACCCAGAAACAAGAGATGGAAGAAAAGAGATCGAGAGAACGATACAGATTCTGAAGATAGTGAAACGAAATCATCAAAACAGAAGCCTAATAACAAGAAATCTCGCACTTCTCGTCAACCTTCAGAGAAACTCGTCGATACTGCTCTTGATTCAGGAGCCTCTTGTCACATCTTCAAAAAGAAACACTCAAGAAAATTCAGAAATAGAAGAAAGAACGCTGAACACAGAATACAAACACCAAGTGGCCACGTCATGAAATCAGTGGAAGAAGCTCAGTTACCAATTGAAAAACTTCCAGACGAGGCAAAAGAGGTCGTTATATTTGAAGATGAAGTTCTCCAAAATCACAACTTAATATCCGTCCCACAACTCTGCGAGAATGGATGTGAAGCACACTTTGATGCAGAAGGAGCAGTTGTCACCAATCAGGATGGTGAAACAATCTTGGAAGCAGAACGAAATCCAGAGACAGGCTTATACATAGTCACCAACGAGTGTGATGACTATTGTGCAGTAATGTTTCCAGTATCTGCCACACAATCTGAAAGAGTACGTTTCTACATTGCAACAATGGGGTCACCAACAACTTCAACATTCCTGCGAGCTTTAGAAAACGGATGGATCTCCTTCCCAAAATTAACACCAGAAATGGTACGCAAACATCCTCATTCAGAAGCGACTGCTAAAGGACATCTCGATAGAACTCGAAGTGGTTTAGATTCAACCAAGAAGAAAACAAAGAAAAAGAAGATGAAGACAAAGAAATTTGTCTACGTTGCTTCATTTGATTGTCGCAGCACTGTTTTTACTGATCTCACTGGACGACTTCCAGTAGCATCTTCATCTGGAAATGAATACATCATGGTAATGAAATCTTCCAAGTCAAATTATATCCATGTCGAACCAATGATGACCAGATCGTCCACTGAACATTGCAATGCATTTGAAAGAGGAATAAAATTCTTTGAAGAACATGGAGTTACACATGAATTCGTCAAACTCGACAATGAAACCTCCAGCGCCTTCGAAGAGAAACTCAAACAACTAAAATTGAAACCACAATATGTACCCCCAGACAATCATCGTCAAAATGCTGCTGAACGTGATATCAGAACTTTCAAGAATCATTTAAAAGCAATCCTGGCCACAACG
>CALMMZ010000029.1 GCA_937868685.1 uncultured bacterium
TTTTGTTTATAAAAACATCAGCTTCCTCATCAAAGTTTTTTGATATATAAGGAATTTCTTTTAGTTCAATAAATACATTTCCTGTATTAGTGAATCTAAAACCACTAAATTTTTCAACATCATCTTTGACTTTTAAAAAATTTATTAATTCTGTTATTCCTATTTCTTCGGTATAATAATTAAATAAATCATCTTTTATTATTTTTCCGTAATTTTCATTTAGTGTGTTTTTTATAACTCGAAAATTTTCTTCCCAAATTTCATCTGGACTGCTTTTGTTGTTTGCCGGAATTCCAATCATAGTTTTATTTTAGAATAAATATATTCTAAAAAGCATCTTTTATAAATGCTTAATTTTAGTGCAACTTTTTATCTAAATTTGCGTTTAATTGTAAAAAACCACATTATGATTACAGGAGATTTTTTAATTAAAAATGGTTATAAACCAGGAAAATGGTTTAAAGATGCTTTGGCTTATATTAAAAACAAAAATTTAATTGAAGAAGAAGCTCTTGATTATTTAAAAACTATTGAACCTAAGTTTAATTTTATTGAACCCTTAGAAAATCCTGTATCATTTTTTAAAAACATTAAGTCAGAAAATGAAATTGATTTTTTAAATATTGAAATGGTTGTTCGTGATATGAACTTATTAATGACGACCCCGACTATTAAGGGTGGGGCAATAATGCCTGATGCATGTCCGACTGGCGAAGGACAAATACCAGTGGGTGGAGTTGTTATTGCAAAAAATGCAATACACCCATCAATGCATTCTGCTGATATTTGTTGTTCAGTTATGATGACAAACTTCGGAAAGATTGAACCGAAATTGGTTTTAGATGCAGCACACTCAATTACTCATTTTGGTGGTGGTGGACGTAAAGAATATTCAGAACTACCAACTCAGCTTGAAGAAAAAATCTTGAGTAATCAATTTTTGAAAAGTGATAGAAGTTTAAATTTCGCAAAAAGCCATTTAGCAACTCAAGGCGATGGAAATCATTTTTTGTTTATTGGAATTTCAAAACTTACTGGCGATACAATCATGGTAACACACCACGGTAGTCGTGGTTTTGGAGCAAATTTATATAAAGTAGGGATTGCGTTGGCTGAGAAATTTAGAAAAGAAATCAGCCCCAAAACAAGCCCTAAAAATGCATGGATACCATTTGATACTGAAGAGGGGAAATTATATTGGGAAGCATTACAAATAGTAAGAGAATGGACAAAGTTAAATCACACTACTATCCACAATGCAACTGCTGAAAAAATGAAGGCTGTTGTCTTAAATAGATTTTGGAATGAACACAACTTTGTATTCAAAGAAGGAGATTTATTTTATCATGCAAAAGGAGCAACGCCGCTTGATGATAAGTTTGTACCTGATAGCCAAAATGGGATGAGATTAATTCCTTTGAATATGAGTCAACCTGTTTTAGTTGTAAAGGGTATCACTACTGAAAATAATTTAGGTTTCGCTCCACATGGAGCAGGTAGAAATATTAGTCGTGGACAGCACAAAAGAAATAAAGCACACAAGACAATAGAAGAAATTTTTAGAGAAGAAACACAAGGATTAGATGTCAGGTTCTTTTCAAACAAAATTGATATTTCAGAACTGCCTTCTGCTTATAAAAGTTCCGAAATAGTTAAGCGTCAAATGCAGGATTTTGGTCTCGGAGAAGTTATTGATGAGATTATACCTTATGGATGTATTATGGCAGGAGAATTCAATTATAATTTAAGATCAAATAAAAAGTGAACATTTTAGATGCTTTAATTGTTTTAATAGGAGTATGTATTATGTTTTTAATTACAAGAAAATGATAATGCCAATAAAAAAAGGATTAGAGTTAAAAGAAAAACATCCTAAAATATTTACTGTCTTTATTTGGAGGTTGTTTCCTAAAAAAAAAGATAAATACGGTACATACTTTTCTACAAGGATGAGTTTAATTTGTATGAACTAAAAATGATTGATTACGAAGATTTTGAAAATTTTAAAAAACCAATTATTGGTCTTTTTGGAACTTGTGGAAATTCCACCTGGAGAGAGGACTTTATAGAAATTTATGATAGTGAAGGATTGGAATATTTCAATCCTCAAAAAACAGATTGGAATCCAAATGATGCAGCAAATGAAGCTTTCCATTTAGCTAATGATGAAATTATATTGTTTCCAATTACAAGCGAAACTTATGGTTTAGGTTCTCTTGCAGAGGTTGGATTTAGTATATTAAATGCAATTAGTCTGGATAATTCCAGGTTTTTTGTTGTATTGATTGATGATGATGTGACTGAAGAATTAAAAAAAGAAAATAAAATACTAAAAAACTAAATCACTTCAATTTTTTGAATAAGTTGTAAAAAATAATCTTTTGACCAGATATCAAGCCCATGTGGATTTTTTAAAAATCGCCGAAAATTTTTTTTAGTTTGGTTAAAATCA
>CALMMZ010000030.1 GCA_937868685.1 uncultured bacterium
GTGTCATATTCATACTAGTAATTATAAATCTTGGAAATATGTAGAATATGGAGATCCGGTATATGCCTAAGTATCTTCATAAAATGATTCAAAGAAAAAATGAAAGGGTTTCAGAAGAATTTGGTTTTGTTGCGGATTATAACTCAATTAATATGTGTTATATTGTACAATGGATTTATACTGAACAAGTTCAAATTGGATCAAGATTTATGTCAGAAGGTGAAAGATATATTAATCAATATGCTCTGATAGAATATGGAGATCCAGTATATGAATGAGTATAACTTAGGAGAAAAAGTTTGGAATTGTTGGTATTTTAGTGATTTGAATAAAGGATATGCTGGAATACCTTGTGCATTTTCGTTGCGGATTGCAAAAATTACTAAATCTAACAGATATGGTTATATGTATCATTTAGTAGATGGAAATGTTTGTTATTTACAACATATTTGTAATTTTGGGGATCCGGTTTATGACTGTAAATAAATATAAGTTTTCAATCCCGGTTTGGGACATTGAAGATTTAAAAATTTCAAAATTTTTTTCTGTAATATTGACTAATTCGACATCCTTGCAATGTCAAGATCAATATGAGAATAATCAATTGATATGTTGGAATACAAGTATTAGGATAAAAATTGTATATATGACAAAAGATAAAATTTCTAACACTTTCTTGGTTTTCGGAGATCCGGTTTATGTTTAAAAAAGGGCAATTAATATACAGGACAAATACTGCTCACCATAATCATTTTGTATATTATTTTATCCTTGATATTATTGATAAATATGAAATTGTTGGACAACGAATTGATACTTATTGTTATTATTCTCGTAAAAATGACATAGAAAATTTTATTTATTCGCCTAGTGTAGAAAAACTTTGCGAATTTGGTGATCCTGTTTATTAGTGCCTCTTAAAGATTTTTGATCAAATAATCTTGACTTTAGAGAGGCAGTCTGCTATAATTCTCTAGAGTCTTTTCACACACTTATGCTTAAAGGAGAATTTATTAATGGAGCGTGATCCGAATTGTGATTGTCAGTATCTTGATGATAACGAATTTACTGATAATCCTGATTGTGAACATTGTTGTTTTCTTTCTCAACGACAGGTTTCTCGGCAAATGAATGCCAAGATTGCAAAGAAAAACAATGCTCTTTGGGAAAAACTTCCCTGGACAAAGAAAAATCCTGAATATACGGAGAGAAACTGATGGAATATTCTCCCATTCAAGTTTTTGTTCCTGGTCAAGGAATTCCCTACACGGTAGAAACCAAAAAGTTTCCCGGTGGTGAAATTGGTGTCAATATTCCAGGAATTGATCATTTTTCGTTTCAGCAGTCCAACATTAGAGTTCTGGCAAGAATTCAATCTTCGGATGATTTGATGCGTTTGGTTCAAACAACCGAAATCATTGACCGGAACTTCATTGGTAATAAGTTTCTTACCTTGCCATATTTTCCTTATGCTCGTCAAGACAGAGTAACATCTCAAGATGAATCCTTTAGTCTTTTGCCTTTTGCAAAGATTATTAATTCTTTGAGATACGCCAGAATTTTTGTATATGATCCACATTCTGATGTTACTTCTGCACTTTGTAATAATCTAGTTCCAATTTCTTCTGCGGCTATTATTGCTAATTTTACTTCGCTTAAAGACAAGATTGGAAATGGCGCAATCGAGGCAGTTGTTTCTCCGGATGCTGGTGCAGCAAAAAAGGTATCTGCTGTTTCAAAGATGCTCGGGTTGCCTATGATTACGGCAACCAAATCTAGAAATACTCAGACTGGGTATTTGTCTGATTTTAAGGTTTTAGAAGATACGGTTCCTTCAGAAGTCTTGATTGTGGATGATATTTGTGACGGTGGTAGAACTTTTACAAATCTTGCAAAGGTTCTCAAAGAAAAAGGTGCAAAGAAAATTCACCTTTATGTCACTCATGGTATTTTTTCTCAAGGAATTGAAGTTTTTAATGATCTGATTAATGAAATTTACACAACGGATAGTTTTCTTACCAAGTATAGTTATGGTGGTTATGAAAACGTCCATATTGCAAAGGTAGGTGTTTATGGGTCGTAAGCGCGGGCAAATGAATCCTCTTACAGCTATTGATTTTTATAAGGCAGACCATCGGAGACAGTATCCTAAGGGTACTTCTTTGGTTTATTCCAATTTTACCGCTCGGTCTTCTAATCTAAAGAATATTCCCGATTCATTGTTTCTTGGTGGAACTATTTTCTTTGGATTGCAGCATTTCGTTAAGTCCTATTTGATTGATATGTGGAATGAAGGTTTCTTCAAACGCCCAAAGAACGAAGTAGTAGATGAATATAAGCGACGTATGGATTATGCCTTGGGACCGGGAGCAATTCCTGTTGAACATATTGAAGCACTTCATGATCTTGGGTATTTGCCGATTTGTATTGAGGCTCTTCCTGAAGGCACATTTACTCCAATTCGTGTTCCTTCTCTTGTGATATATAATACTCATCCAGATTTTTTTTGGCTTACTAACTATCTTGAAACAGTTCTTTCGAATAGCCTTTGGAAGCCTATTATTTCAGCCACAACTGCTTTCCATTATCAGTATCTTTTGCGTAAGTATGCAAAGGATACTGGAAGTGACCAGGGATTTGTTCAGTTTCAAGGACACGATTTTAGTGCCAGAGGTATGAGTGGTATTCATGATGCTGCTTTGTCTGGTGCTGCTCACCTTACTTCTTTTGTTGGTACCGATACAGTAAATGCCATTGATCTTGTTGAAGATTATTATGGTGCAAATGTTGAAAAAGAGTTAGTTGGTTGTTCTGTTCCTGCTTCGGAACATTCGGTTATGGCGATGGGAACTAAGGAATCAGAACTGGATACTTATCGACGGTTTATTACTCAAATTTATCCTTCTGGTATCGTGAGTATTGTTTCTGACACTTGGGATTTCTGGAAAGTTCTTTCTGAATTCACTGTTCAGTTGAAACCGGAAATTCTTGCACGAAATGGAAAAGTTGTTTTCCGCCCAGACAGCGGTGATCCAGTGAAGATTATTTGTGGTGATTATGAGGCTGCGGCTCATACTCCTGCATATAAGGGTGCTGTTGAAATTCTTTGGGATATTTTCGGTGGTACTGTGAATGAAATGGGATATAAAGTTTTGGATCCTCATGTTGGATTGATCTATGGAGACTCTATTACTCCTGAACGTGCGCAAAGAATTCTTCAAGGGCTGAAGGATAAGGGATTTGCTGCTTCTAATATTGTCTTCGGTATCGGGTCGTTTACTTATAACTATACTACACGCGATACATATGGCATGGCAGTAAAGTCTACGTTTGGTATTGTGAATGGGCAGAACCGAAATATCTTTAAGGATCCTGCTACGGATTCTGGTAAGATGAAGAAATCTGCTGTTGGATTGATTTATGTTCATCGTGAAGGTGGAGTCGGGCGATTGACTTATACAGATAATCATAACGACATTGATGATATTGGTGCATTGGAAACCGTTTTCTTGAATGGTAAGTTAGTCCGCGAGCAAACGTTGGAAGATATTCGTAGTAAGGTTCGGGCTGAGATCGAGGAGTTTA
>CALMMZ010000031.1 GCA_937868685.1 uncultured bacterium
ACAAAACCAACTTAGAATACACAAAACTATCGTAGCTCATCTGGTAGAGCAATTGTCTTAGAAACAATCGGTAGTGGGTTCGATTCCCACCAATTAATTAGTTGGTGTTTCTTAAAGTGAAATGAATCATTTGATTTTTTTTAGCTATTAGAAACTAAATTATTTATTTTTAAAATTATTAAACAAAAAATAAAATGGCAAAAGCAAAGAACACAGTTTCAGCAGTAGATACTGTTAATCAAAATGACAAAAATCTTCCTAAACTTCCAGCAACATTGGAAGCTTTACAACTTTTGAGGACTGCAAAGGGTCAAAAAGATTCAGTCATACATGCTGCTTTAAATAAAGCATATAATGAATGTAGAAATTCAAATATGCTTCTTTTGCTTGAGAGAATCATGTTGCATATTGGGGATGTTTCAAGACAGCATAATATGCTCCGTGAATTAGGTATTATTTCTCCTACCGGCGGTGCCCAGGAACGTGCAATTTTCCGTTCTTGTTTAAGATGGTGGGAAAACAAAATGCCTGATTCATTCGTAAAGAACATTCCTATATTCGTAGAGTTTACTCTTTATGAAAATCTTATGTTTTATCAGCACACAACTGATAGAAAAAAAGGCAATTTAATCAACACTGAAATTTTATTTCCTAATCCTGAAGCCGTGTATTCTTTCTTGGGAGATAGAATTCGTTCTGGGAAAGACTTGAATTTAATTGCTCGTCATTTACCTAAGTATCATTCTGATGATGATAAAAACAGAACAACTAAGAAGGTAATAAAACTTCGTGGAGATCAAAAAGAAATGAAGTGGACCTTGCCTAAGGATAAGTCATGGGTAAAGGTAAACGGCAATTTTGTTGATGGCAAAACTGTTCTTTTAAAGAATGGTGATTTAGTTTCTTATCCAAGAAAAAAACAATCTTTTGTTTTGGAAAAAGAAAAATTCATCAACAAATGGATTGAAGGATTCTGTAAATACATGGGTTGGACATCAAAACAATACCGTGATTTCCGTAAGCTTCAAAATACTCCTGAACAATCTTTTTCAAGCAAGACTATTCTTGATATTGCAAAGTCTGATTTCATGGGTATTCTTGATAGGTTAACTTCTGGTCAACGTTTCCGTGTGGCTAAGATGATTGCTTATAAAGATAAGTCTGGTAAACTGGTTGCTAAAGAAGGACAATGGAATAAGATTGGTAACTGGTATGTAGAATGGGAAAATAACCAGGAAAAAGTTGCTAATGAACTAAGAAAAGTTGCTATGACTGGCGATGATAAAGCCAAAAAAGAGTTGATGCAACAGTTCAAGGTAAAATCTACTGGTCAACAAACTGTTGATTTGCTTGCAGAATTGTTCAAGGGCAATTTGAACGATACTCAAATCAACAATACTTATCAATCCTTGATTGAAAAAATGGACTTGATTGCAAATGTATTTCCAATCATAGATGGATCAGGTTCTATGAATAGGGGAATAAATCATAATGGAGTGTATTTGCAAAATCGTCAAATTGCTTATGCAATGGCAATTGCTTTTTCAACAAGAAACCCAGTGGATGAATTCAGAAATACTTATGGATGGTTTTCCAAAAACTTCTACATCTGTGGACGTAGCAAATTTGTAAATGATGCTCCTAATCCACATGTTAGCAGAAAAGCATACACAAAAAAAGTTGCAGATCACCAGGTTTTAAGTGAAACTAAAACTTTTACTGAAAACTTAATTGCTTTAGCTGCGTCAGACCCTCAAGAAGTATCGTCAACAAATATGTTTAGCTCTATTGAATATTTTGTTGACCTTGTGAAAAACAAAGGTTTCCATGTTGAGGATCTGCCAAATGCCCTGTTATATATAACGGATAACGAAAACAATACAGGTAGAAGTCCAAAAGATGCAATCGCTCTTGCAAATTCTATAGGTTGGCATCCACTATTAATCTTCTGGGGATTAACCGCTATGAGTGAGCACAGTGTTAAAAACCAATTAAAAGGTGTACACAATACATTGTTTGTTGGTGGATTTAACGAAGGTGCATTATCTCAAATCTTGAGAGGTATTAAAACCGGAAGTATCAACCCTGAAACAGAATTGTGGTCAATATACAATGACATCAGATATTCAGTTTTGAAAAACTAATTGTGTTTTGTTATAGTGGTTTAATGTTGATTGAGAATCCCCAATAAATTTATTGGGGGATTTTTTTTTAAATTTGATTAATATTGATTTTTAAT
>CALMMZ010000032.1 GCA_937868685.1 uncultured bacterium
AAAAAAAATATAAATTTGTGTAAAATAAAAAAGCATGAAAATTTATGATAAAAAGAAAATAGGCAGAAGAACCTATACGGTTGTTGGCGAAGGTCAAAACCTTTTTGAATGTACATATGACTTGACAAAATTATCTTTTGGAGATGTTGAAAAATGCGGAATTTGTTCAAGTGATAATTTAATACTAAATGCAAGAATAGCTGGCAAAAAAAAGTTTCAATACGTTGAGGTTAAGTGCCTTTCATGTAAGGCTGCTGTTGTATTTGGTAAAATGGTAGATAATCCAGATATGTTTTACCTAAGAAAAAATGATGATAAAAAACCTGATTGGAAACCATTTAATTCAAATCAAACCGAAGAAGAGGGTGATAATTAATCCAACAACTAAATACAATAAATAACAAAATGGCAAGAAAAAAAGAAGAAACAAAGCTTTCTCAGGAAGAATTAGAATCTAAGTTTGATTTAGAAAAAAATAATAAATCAGATAAAAAACCAGTTCTTTTTTCTGAGAAGAAAGATTGGGATTTGCAAAAATATAAAAAGACAAAAGTAGTACAGGCAAATTATAAGCCTATCTCTTTTGTTAAGATGGGTGATGCCTTTCAAGAAATAACTGGCTTTCCTGGATTTCCTGAAGGTTTTATCCATATGATATATGGAGCATCTGATGTGGGTAAAACTACTGCATTATTAGAAGCTGCATATCATGCTCAAAAAGAAGGTAAGTTGCCAATATTTATAATAACTGAGAAAAAGTGGTCTTGGGAACGTGCAACTAAAATGGGCATAATAGAAGAAGAAACAATTTTTGAAGATAATTTATCTTTTATAGAAGAGGCTTGTGATAAAATAAATTCTTATTTAGAAGACCAGCGTTCTGGAAATTTGCCTAGAGATATTGTTTTTCTTTGGGATGCCTTAGGATCAACTCCATCAAGAGCTGAATGGAAGGCTCAAGAAGAACACGAAGAGTTGGTAAGAAAAACACTTGAAGCAGGAGGTGATATTTCTGAATTAGCAAAAGGTTCAGGGGGTATGATGACTGCCAATAGAGTTGTTAGAGAGAAAATAGGAAGATTTCTTCAGCATAAAATTACGGCAACAAGAAATGCTGATTATCCTTATAATGCAACTTTAATAATAATAAATCACGGTTACATATCTCCGTCTCCTACCGGAGTTGCAAGTTTAGTTCCATATTGTGGTGCTGCTCTTAAATATTCATTAGCATTCCAAATTAGACAAGGTAAAGTTAGTGGAACTCCAAAAAAACACACAGCAACAAAAGACGGTGTAGACGTTACTTGGGGATTGGAAGTTCCTTTTATATTTGAGAAAAACCACATTAATGGTATTAGTAGGGAGGGGAATGTTATTGTTACACCTCATGGATATATTTTGGCAACAAAGGATTCTATAGAAAAATATAAAAAAGAACACAGAGAAGAGTGGTCGGATGATTTTGAAAAATATTATCAGGACGATGCTGAATTAGAGGATAATGAACAAGCAGAACTTGACTGAAATTCATGAAACGAAAAGGGCACCGAAAGTGCCCTTTTTGATCACCGCATTAAATAAAAAATATGAGTTTTAAAACCCTGATTGTGGACGGCGATTGGAATCTTAAACGGAATTACAGTGCTCGTGACATTTTATCAATTAATGGAGAACATTGTGGAGGAGTTTTTGGGTTTCTTGAAAATTTGGGAATGATTATAAACAAGACTCTTCCGGATAGAGTTGTTGTTGTTTGGGATGGAGATATGTCCGGAAAATTAAGACATGATTTTTACCCATTATATAAAAATTCACATAAAAGCTGGGATGAAGAGACTTATTATAAAACAATACAAGAAATAAATGATGAAGAAAAAAGGAAAATAAGTATCTCTAATCAAAAAAGAAAACTTAAAAACATTTTCGAAAATTTATTTATCAGACAAGTTGAGGTTGAATATATAGAAGGTGATGATTTAATAGCACAATATGTATTAACTAAGGAGCCTAAAGAAAGTATAATAATTTACAGCAGAGATCAGGATTACTATCAATTAATAGATACAGATGTTTCTGTTTTAAGACCAGCAGATGGAATTCTTTTGACAGAAAAAAATTTTAAAAAATTACTTGGATATACACATAAAAACTGTTTGTTATTAAAATGTTTTAAGGGTGATCCATCTGATGAGATTTCGGGCGTACCTGGTATTGGAATTAAAACCCTTCTTGATTATTTCCCTCTGTTAAAAGAGGAGGAGTATACAGTTGATAGAATAATATCAGAAGCAGTCGCTCTTTATAATTCTCAAAAAAAGAAACACAAAACTCTTGAGCCAATAATGGGAAGCAGAAGTATAATT
>CALMMZ010000033.1 GCA_937868685.1 uncultured bacterium
TGTTATTTTATTAAAATTATGGCACTTATTGATGAAGTAAAAATTTATATTTCTGCGGGACGTGGTGGAGATGGGGTGGTCCGTTGGCGGCAAGAAAAATTTAAACCAAAATCTGGCCCAGGAGGAGGTAATGGTGGTCCAGGGGGAGATATTTTTATTCAAGCTGTTTCCGATATTGGATACCTTGATTTTTATCGACACACTAAAGAATTCAAGGCGGAAAATGGTGAAGCGGGAGGTAATAATGGACGACAAGGTGGAGCTGGAGAACGACTTATTTTAAAATTCCCTGTGGGGTCAATTTTAAAAAATCTTACCACAGGAGAAATATTTGAACTTAATTATATTAATCAAGAAATTCTTATTTTGAAAGGTGGGCGTGGAGGACTTGGTAATGAACATTTTAAAAGTTCTAAAAATGTTGCACCACGAGAATCAACTCCAGGACAAATTGGGGAATCAGCTGATTTTCATGTTGAATTGCGTATATTTGCAGATATTGGATTAGTTGGTTTTCCGAGTACAGGGAAATCAACTTTAATTAATTTACTTACCAATGCAAAATCGAAAGTTGCAGAATATCATTTTACAACACTTGACCCACACTTAGGTGCATTTTATGAATTCATTATTGCAGATATCCCAGGAATTATCGAAGGGGCAAGTAATGGAAAAGGTCTTGGAACAAAATTCTTAAAACACATTGAACGAACTAAAGCAATTGCCCATGTAATTTCTTTAGAAAGTGAAACGATTCTAGAAGATTATAAAACTATCCGCAAAGAACTTACTGATCATAATAAGGAACTTGCTGAAAAAGATGAAATTATTATTTTCACTAAATCTGATATGGTTGATGAGAAACGATTGAAAGAAAAACTAAAAACAATGAGTAAGATTACAAAAGGGAAACAAGTTTTTATTGTATCAGCATATGATGATGTAGCAATAAAAGAATTAAATGATGGCTTAGTAAAATATCTACGGAAATAAAATAGCAGTATTCTAAACTGCTATTTTTTACTAAAAAGTCAAGTATATGAAAAAGTATGTAAATTTGCTATATTCAAAAATATGATTGAACGAAACGGAAAAACATATTATCCAGTAATTGGGCTCGAGATTCATGCAGAACTTGCAACACAGAGTAAAATGTTCTGTGAGTGTAAAAATGATCCAGATGAAGAAACTCCTAATAAAAATACTTGTCCAGTATGTATGGCACATCCTGGAACTATTCCAGTACCTAACCAAGAAGCTATTGCAAGTATGGTAAAAATTGGACTTGCAGTAAATGGTGATATTGCAAATTTTTCTGAATTTGATCGGAAGAATTATTTTTATCCAGATATTCCAAAAGGATATCAAATTTCACAATATAAATATCCAATTGTTAGTGGTGGAGAATTAGCAGGAATAAAAATCACCCGTATTCATCTCGAAGAAGATACAGCAACGAGTAAGCATGATCGAGGAGATTTTTCGCTTGTTGATTTTAATCGCGCAGGTGTACCACTAATGGAGTTGGTAACCGAACCAGTGATTCATGATTCTGAAACAGTTACTAAATTTGCGAAAGAATTACAATTATTATTGCGAACACTTGGAGTTGGGCATGCAAATATTGAAAAAGGTGAAATGCGAATTGAAGTGAATGTTTCCGTATCACTTGATCCAGAAAAATTTGGAACAAAAACTGAAGTAAAAAATATCGGATCAGTAACAGCTGCGGGGAAAGCTGCAGCATATGAAATCGAGCGAATGATAACGCTCCACGAAGCTGGCCGAGTAGATGAAATTGTTCAAGAAACACGAGGTTGGGACGAAAACAAACAAGCAACTTTTTCGCAACGGAAAAAAGAAAATAGTAATGATTATCGATATTTTCCAGACCCTGATTTATCAAAAATGTATATTCATAAAATGTTTGATTTAGAAAAAGTAAAATCAGAACTTCCAGAATTACCTTGGCAAAAACGAGAACGATACGCGATTAATTTTGGTATTAAAGAAGAAGATATTGAGGTTTACCTTAATGATCGACCAATTGGGTACTGGTTTGAAGAAATTGCTGAAATATTACAAGATCAAGAAAAAATAAAACTTGCATCAAATTATATTATTTCAGATTTTCTTGGATTGCGAAAAAATAACGAAAAAACAATTATTATTTTACCAGATCGTATTGCTGAATTAATTACAATGATTGTTGACAAGGAAATATCGTCACGTGTTGCAAAAGATATTCTTGCAAAAATATGTATTCCTCGTGAAGAGGATGATATGATGGACTTGCGTTCTCCTCGAGAAATCGCAGAGGCAGAAGGTTTAATTCAAAAAAATGATCCAGATTTATTAAAATCAGTAGCTCAAAAAATTATTGATGCAAATCCAGAAAAAGTTGCAGAATATAAATCAGGAAAAGATGCGCTTCTCATGTTTTTTGTAGGACAAATGATGAAAGAAACAAAGGGGAGCGGTAACCCACAAATGATTCAAGAGATTTTAAAAGAGATGATGCAATAAGCTCGCAATTTTGCGAGTTTTTTGGTATATTCAAACCATGAAAGAATTACAAGGTAAATTGCATCCAATTTCCATTATTACAGATGAAATGGTTCGAATTTTTTCTATTATGGGATTTTCTATAGCTATGGGGCCAGAAATGGAGCAAGAATGGTATAACTTTGACGCATTAAATGTTGCAAAAGATCATCCAGCACGAGATATGCAGGATACATTTTGGATTAAAACAGATGGAAAGCCTATGTTTGATGAACAAGGAAATAGTTTGCGGCCAGTAATGAGAACTCATACATCACCAGTGCAAATTCGTTATATGCAAAATTTTGTACAATCAGGAAAGAGTTTAGAAGATGAAACCATTGCAATTATTGCGCCTGGAAAAGTATTTCGTAACGAAGCAACTGATGCAACTCATGAGGCACAATTTCATCAAATTGAAGGACTGGTTGTTGGAAAAGAAATTTCTATGGCGCATTTGAAAGGAATTTTACTCGAATTCTTTAAACAATTTATTGGTCCAGATGCAGAAATTCGATTACGACCAAGTTATTTTCCATTCGTAGAACCAGGACTGGAAGTTGATGTAAAAGTAAAAGGAAAATGGGTAGAAATGTTGGGAGCTGGACTTGTGCATCCTCGAGTACTCGAAAACGCTGGAATTGATGGGGAAAAATATTCAGGACTCGCGTTTGGAATGGGGATTGATCGATTAGTAATGTTAAAAACAGGAATTAATGATGTTCGACATTTATATCAAGGAGATTTGCGAATTAATCAGTTTTAATGTATGGAAAAATTTTCACCAGAAAAAATGAAAAGAGATATTTGGAAACAAGCAATTCTTTCAGAAAGAAAGGGTTCAGTTCATCCAACAATGATACGAGCTCTTGATAAAGTTGTCCACAAAGAATCTGCTTTAATTCTAGGAGATGCTTGTAAGGTAAACTCAAGATACTTAATTGAAGAATCAGGGTTTCAAAATGTTGATAATGTTGATTCAAGTCCGTTAATTAACGATGATTATTATGTATCAGAAAAATTACATAATCACGAAGCTTTATTTGGAGATTTTAATTTTCCAGAAAACAGTTATGATTTTATTTATGGTAAATCAATAACTTTTTTACATGAAAAAATACTTGAAAAAACGTTATTAAAAATTGAAAAATCTTTGAAACAAGGTGGGGTTTTTATATCAACCTGGTTATTACCAGAAACTACAACAGTTTTGTTTGGAAAATGGGAAAAAGAAAAAATAGAAAAATCTTTGAAAGATCTACAGCTCACAATCTTATTTCAACAAGAAATAAAACAAGAAGCTATAAACCTCTTAGGGGAAAAAGGTGTTTCCAATTATTTGGAAGTAGTGATGAAAAAATAATTATGAAAATCTCTTATAACTGGCTACAATCACATATCGCAGAACCATTGCCAGAACCTGCAGAGCTTGCTGAAAAAATTATTTTTGGCGCTTTTGAGGTGGAAGAAGTTGAACAGATAGAAAATGACACTATTTTTGAACTAAAAGTTCTCCCGGATCGAGCGCATGATTGTTTATCACACCAAGGAATTGCAAAAGAAATTTCTGGACTCTTAGGATTAACTTTTAAAAAAAATATATATCCAAATAT
>CALMMZ010000034.1 GCA_937868685.1 uncultured bacterium
GACCAAATCCCTTGAGACCAAATCCCTTGAGACCAAATCCCTTGAGACCAAATCCCTTGAGACCAAATCCTTCCACCCGTTAAGCGTTCATAATGTTGAAACTCGAAAGAGATTATGGCAAATTTTTCCTTATTCAACTGAAGAAAAGAAATTGATGCAAGAGAAAAAATTGTCACCTCCCTTTTATGAAATTCCAGAAGAGAAGAAGTCTCGTATTTTACATACAAAACAAAGTGGAGCCACCTTATATATTCCTGTGAACAATGTTTTGAATCGCCATTATCTTGAAGAAAAAAGTAACTTGAGGGAACACAAAAATAATCCTGAGTGGGAACAACACGAAACTTTGGAGTTACTTCAAACTAAACTTCCTTGGAGAACATTTAGATCGTTAGTTGTATACTCTTCTTATGATAATTTTAAATGTCAAGGTATCGAATGGAACGACGAAATTGCTTCTTTTTCGGTGACTGTAAATAACAAATCACCTACAATTTATGTACAAAGGCAAGCGAATTCTCGAATTGTCCATCTTTATCATAATCCCGAATTTGGATTTATTACAAAGGTTGAAAAAGCTTATAGTAGAACAATACATAATAAAGAGTTTACAGATATTAATGAAGTAGTTCAATTTCTTACAGAAATTAGAAACACTTATTCATCAGCACAGAACAATGACAAATTTAAAGCTGATTGTATTTTACCAGATAATTTTTTTACTTTAAACAAAGAACCAATTGAAAGCAAATTACCAAAACAATTTGCTAGATTTAACAATATTGAAGATCTATTTCAGCATTTCAGCCAGTCTGATATTTTGGATTTTTTGTCAAAATATCTTGATGAAGTCTATCAAAATATTACTTCCTCTACATTAAGTTTATTGAGTTGTCGTTCAGAGGATAACATTCATCCGTATATCCCTGAACAACATGATGATCAAATTGAAAAAATCTACGATATGATTCTCTCAAAAAAACCACATGTTTTTCTAGAAGAAAGAGCATGTGGTTGTGGTGAAGTTCATTTTTCAGGTTTAAATAAGGTAATATGTTCTCGTATGTCAATTCGTCTTTTTGAGAGACTTTTGAAAGAACATTATCCTTCATCTTCCCCCTGTGAAGATATTATCCGTTCTATGTTATATTACACAATGCCCTATGTAAAATCGGAACCTGGAATTTTGTTCGAATATATTGTTGATAAATTTAAAATTCCAAGAGATTCAAAATGCATCGCTAGATGTGCTTTGATAAGAGGAAATTCATATTATATGAAACCTTTTATCGAAGCAAAAGATTTCTCATCGCTCACGGAAAACGATATTAAATGTCTTATCTATAATGCACCTGACATGTACATGCAACAGATATGGGATTATTTTAAAACATTAAATATGGAAGTGTACTTTGGTTCTTGTATTTTTGAGCGTTGGTCTTCGTTTATTGTTCGTAAATTTGAGGAATTCAAACAATCTCTTCCAAGAAAAATAAGACGATTGGATATTGAAGATCAAAAACCCGAATTATGTCCTACATCTGATCCTGACGAAGATGCAAAAGAATCTATCAACGACAACCCACCCGAACCATGTGATACACAAGTTGACAATTTTGATCCTGCTCAACTTCAGGATTTTGAATTTGCTAAATTTTTGGTACAGAAAAACGCGGGCGATATTGCAAATGCATGCAATTTGGATTTGATTAAAATCGCTGAATTATTTGGTGTTAAATTTGATAGAATTTCTATGCGAGAAGTTTTGACTACACCGTTACAAAATGCCAGAAAAGATATTCTGGATTACATTAAGTATGACTATTTCAGAAATCCTCAAATAGTTGTGAAATATTCTTTACTTTCAAAAAATAAGGATTTTATTCGCTATATCCTAGAAACATATAAAAATAACCTTTCCCATACTTCGTATGAAGACTACTGGGTTGAAAATCGTCATCTTGGTTACATGTTCCATGAAAATATATTTGACAGAGATTTGTGGGATATTCTTACAGAACTTAAAATGGACATGGTAGCTGCTAAATATCTTGTTTTGCCCTTTTCTATGACTGATAAAACTCGATTGTTACACAAAGCGGGAAAGAAATATGCACGCTTTTATCAAGTTTTGAGTTGTGGAAATTATGAGCTTTTTACAGAAATGCTCAACTCCAATGATTCAGAATGGGAAAATGAAGAATAATTATTCCACGCGTGGAATAATTTAAAATTGCTTTTCCATTTCAATTCCCTCTTTAGCAAAAACTTTCTCAAAGATATTATTAGCTACGCGATAACCGGAACGAAGTGCTCCTTCCATATAACCAAAGAAGACTGGATCGGTGTGCTCTCCAGCAAGAAAGGGAGCGGAACTTTCTTGATAAATTTTAATAAATTTCATTTGACCGGGTGGAATATAAGAATAACCACCTTCAATTAAAGGATTCTTATTCCAATCTTCAGTATATACATAACGAGGCCAATAGGGACATAACTCATTGATTTGTTGTGTAGGTGTAATATCGGAATAAAAGTGTGCTAATACTCGATCGTTCTTATTTAATTCGGAAAAAGGAAAATAATCACCCCTATTTTCTGTTGTTTCCCAAAGTTCTCCTTGAGGTAAAGCAAACATATTGGGTGATTGATGCATACGAATCCAATCTCGATGGGGGTAAACATACAAAGATTTAATCACTGGTCCCATTGGTAAACTTGGAATATGTAAACCACGAATTTTATGATATTGCGAAACTGGAATGGCTAAAATGCAATAATCATAATTCACACGAACTTCTTTTCCTTGAAAATCAAAGATACACACCTTTTCTTCTGTATTAATTTCTTTCAAAATATGCATCATTCGAACAAAACTACGTTGCAATAACTTTTCAACAAGCATCACATTACCTTCAGCACAACGAAAAACTTGTTCAGTATCCCAGAAACTTTTTCCATCCAAATTTGGTGATCCTCCTTTAACTTGAGTTAAAATTGATAAATAGCTTTGTGCAGAAGCGTCTGCCAAGTTATCACATTCAAATTGTTTTTGGATGTAAGCTTTTCCAATGTCAGATAAATTTAAATTGTGTAACTTTCCTTCTAGAGAAAAGTCATCAGGCATATTCCATGGAGCGAAAGGATTGGGAATTTCCTTGCAATCATCGGCTAAAGCAGTGCGAAATTTTTTAATGTCATCTTCAATCTTCTTCTCTTCATCTTTATGCAAAGGTTTGTTGTTATAATAAAGATTATTCTTACAACCTTGAGCAGCGTAATAATTTTCTGGAGTCACAAGTGTAAAAGTTAAATTTAACCGATGAGCTAAAGTTAACCACATTGAATGATTCGAACCTATTAATTCGGCTCCAAATTCAATTTGCGGAATATCATACAAAGGACCAGTTTTAACTCTACCACCAATTCTGTCAGATCCTTCAAAGACATGTACATTTGAGAGAGCTGAAAGAAAATAAGCAGCAGAGGCTCCAGCAAGTCCAGCTCCGACAATTACAATTTTAGGCAAGTTCTTTAAACTTTGAGCCTTTCGTTGAATTGAATTAAGATAAGATAAATCTATCTTTCCCATGGGAAAAATCTTACCTGGTTCGCGGAGAGAATACCATTTCTTCATTTTGAAAAGAAGTTTCTTTTCAAAAGGATAAAAATTCTTTTTATTTACCAACGATCAATAAAAATTTCCAGAGAATGTTCTTTCTTATCAAGATTTCCTCGAGCTGAGCCAATTTCCATAGCTTTGATTAAATCTTCGAAGATTTTCTTTAAAATTTCTTTGGCTTGACGTTTAGTATTATTATCAGTTGCTTCAGAATGCAGGATATGAAAGAGTTTGGGGGAAACTTTTTGAATTTCACAACGAAGAAGAGCCTTTCTTTCAACAAGTAAATGACGGAGAGTATAAAAAAGATTTTCTTGCAATTCAAGGTGTAATTCTTCAAGTGCTCGTTGACAATTCAACGCAAGCAGTTTTCTCTGTTCTCGACAACGAGTAAGCTCGTCGGCAATCGAAAACATTCTTTTCCTTTAAATATTAAATTTTTAACTATTTTCTTCCTCATTTTCTTCCTCTTGCATTTGATCGCTATCTTGCAATGCATTATCTTCGTCTGTTCCTGCTTTCAAGTGCAACAAGCCATCTTTCCATTCCCAAACTTCAGGAACTTTCGTAAACTCTCCAATCACTGGAATTAAAGTTTTTTCAATATCTTCAGCACCATAATCTTTCTTCCATTCGGACAAATTACTATTTACTACTTTACAAATATGATGAAAATAATATCGTTGATATTTCACTTGATATGTTCCGAGAATAGCTTTTTCATTCGGTGCCGAGCGTGTTAACTTATGATTCAAAATAGCTTTTAATTGTTGAGCAAAAGAAATCATATTCACCGAGAGTTCATCATCAATACCATTAAACACATTTAAGAAATATTTTGTATGACCTGATGAACACATACCATCAATTTCTACAATCTCTTGTAAGAGACGTTTCAGCAATTCATCTTTTGCGGGAGAAGCATAAATTCGAAGGAGAATATAGGTCAAAGCATCAAGAATGGTACAACCATACACCGAAGTTGGATCAATCTGTGCCCTTTCGAGGAGTGTGCGCAAAATTTTCTTTTCTTCCTCGTTATTAGCAACAGGAAGTTTTTCTTCCAGAAATGTGACTTTTTCGGGAATTGTTTTTGGTACATGTTCTTGTTTCTGGGCCCATTCAACAATTTTAGTCAAAACCTTTTCCAAGGCCTTTTCAATCTCTTCGTCATGGGCGTTTTGTTGATCATTGTAAACATTTTTATTTTCTTCCTTCCCGTCTCCATAAGACATTTGATCACGAAATTTAAGTACGTCAGGGTTGCGGCCAAACTTTCTTAACATGAGATCAAGTAAATTTGATCGCTGCTTATAATCTGGGGATTTGGTGGCCCAGTCAAGAAAATGTTGAGTAATTTCCTTCTCTGGAATATAACCTATCATTTGTTCATCATTAAACATTTGTAAGAGGAAATAAGCTGCTGGAAATCTTGACCGAAAGAAATGTTCAGCAATCGCACGGAGAGCATAAATGTCGGCATATTGCAAATACATACTTTTGGGAACAATATTTTCCAACTTTGAAATAACAGGGATTAAATATGTTGCATATTTAGCCGAATCTTTCTTGGTATGTTTATAAAAAACATACAATTGACGAAATAGCCAATAACCCAAGCCACATAACACATCACTAGGCGTTTCGGGATTTTCCAATGTCGCGTGAACCTCATTCAAAACTTGAGCAAAAGTTCGTTGGTGAATCTCTTTCATATCCTCGAAGAGTTGAGCATAAGGGCTCTCTTTAGCTGAAGCAATTCGTTTGGCCTCGTTAAAGATGCGAAAATAAGATGGGTCAACTGTTTCATATTGAACAGTTTGTACATCAACTGCTTTTGAAGTTTCCGATTCTAATGTATTATAAGCTTCATCGAGAAGAGCCTTTTTCTCTTCGGGAGACAAGTCAGCAAATTTAATTGGCATATCAAAGTATTCTGACAATAAAATTGATTTCCCTCTCTTTAAGGAAAAAGGGAAAGTTTTTAAGTCGTAGGGAATTTTTAGGGAAAAAGAATGACGGAAAAAGATTGGAATCTTCAAACATTGCGTACAGCAATTAAACCTCTCTTGGAGAGTGATTGGAAACAATTTTTTCAAGAAGAAAAGACTCTGGACACAATTCATTTTGAATTGCTCAAACTCAGTTTACCTCATATTATTACATCCGATCGACAAATTCCCGTTGAATTTTGGGAACAATTATCAGACCATGAAAAGAATGTTGTCATGGCATTGGCGAGTTATACACTCGCCCCGACAGCGAAAATTTATCCCGTCGTTTCGAGAGTCTTTTTTGCTTTTTCCCTCACTTCCCTTCAAAATCTGAAATGTGTGATTATTGGACAAGATCCTTATCCTTCGGCAGGAGTGGCCAACGGGTTGGCGTTCTCTGCTCAACGAGGAGCTGCCAAACCGGCTTCTTTAAAAAATGTCTTTTTGAAATTAAATCAAGAAGGTTTTGTAGCTGAGAATCCCTGTCTCGAATCTTGGGCTCGACAAGGAGTTCTTCTTATTAATACCGCATTAACTGTCTTTGAAGGAAAACCAGAATCACATTTAGAATTGTGGAAACCTTTCACGATTAATTTGATTAAATTTCTGGGAAAGAAAGAAGGGATTGTCTGGATTTTATGGGGGAAGAAAGCTCAAGCTTTTCTTCCCTTCATTTCCCAAGAGAAAAGTTTAGTTCTGATTGGAGCTCATCCTTCTCCAGTTAATGTTCGTGGAGGTTTCTTAGATCATGATTATTTCCGTCCTTGTAATGTCTTTTTAGAAAAAATCGGTAAGAACCCTATTGATTGGAATTTGCGAAAGGGAGTGTTTTAACCAATCTCAAAGAGATGTTTAACCAATCTCAAAAAGGATAGTTCTTTTCTCCGAGGAGAAAAGAAGTTACATTTCAGGATCTGTTCGATGACAAATTCGACAATCACGATTTTCTTTTTGGTAAGGGCCGTGATCTTTAGGGCAAATTGTCCATTCACCACAATCCTCACAATTAAGTTCAGTATATTCTGGTGCGTGTTCGGAACAAAATACTTCAGTGACCTCCAAATTGGCACATTCATAACAAAAATTGAGACAATCTCGACATAACACTCGTTCACACTCTTTAGCTTCACATTGAAGAGACACAGTTAACCAATCTTCAATCTCGATAAACTTTGTTTGACAACAAGATGAACATATCACATTTTCTTGACTACAACATTCTGGATCTTGACATTTGATAAAAGTTGTTTGTTTTTCAAGACAATAACAACACTCCATTTTTATTAAAATTACTTTCAAAAGAAATTAATTCAATTTTACTCTGACCACATCTTTCAAGTCTCCCTTTTTCATTAGATATGTCCCCTGAGAAATGTCGACTTCTGTCACATTCAATGTACCAAAAGAAGCATGCTCAACCTTCTTTTCAAGGATAAGAAGATCATTTATTTCTTGTTCGTTCAAAGGTGATGTAAATCGAGCGAGCGTCATATGAACAAGAGAACTACGATAAGGTTCATAACAAGGATAATCAATTTGTCTCAATTCTCGCCGAACTTCTTCTCTCGCTTGATTGACATCTTTTGAGGGAGTTCCTAATAAAATACAGCCTTCGGGAGTAAAAGTCATCAGATGAAATTGAATCGTCAATAAAGGTAAAGTATTTGCTATGATACCTGCTACAATCGTAGCGTAATCTTCTGGGACATGAACTTTACCTTCGAGATCAAATTTAATTAATTGCATAAAAGTCCAATGTAAAGAATCAAATACGACCGCTTTCTTTTGGAGAATTCGACGTAGAGAATCTTGCAAATAATATAATTGATGTGTCGGAAGAAAATTATTTTCACATAGTACATAAGCTGCCCAACATTTCTTCTCTTCTAACGAGAGAATATTTTGTTTTTGAAGAAAGGCTGCTCTTTTCTTTTGACTCAAAGCTCGATTTTCTTGATTGAAATTCCAAGTAAGACGAGAATTAGCATACAACTGAATTTCTTCTAAACTTCTTAAAGACCATACCTTTTTAACTGGATAATACACCACTCGATGACCTAAACGAATCTCAACGTTCAAAACATCGGATATGAAGATTTTTCTTTTCGGTTCTTGACCAAGAAGATATTTAATAGTATTGGCTATATTTACACTTGAATACCAGTAATAAGTTCCTGCACAAGCGAGAGAACTAACTGGATTTTTTTCATGAATCATTTTAACACGATCTAAATCATTACCATCTTGTTCAATGTAACTCCATCTTGAATCAGTATCATAATGAACAATTACACCAGCCAAAGCACTTTTCTTTCGAACAAACAGAAAGAAATCTTCCAGACCTCCTGCAGTAGGCCATTCGATAATATGACTTCCATCTGAAATAAGAACGGAGTCATTGTCTCCCAACTTGGTTAAATTAACCGTTGCGGCAGCTCCGAGTTGGTCTGTTGTAACTGAGATAATTTCGGTAGCAGCATATTTTGTACTTGCAATTAAAGTTGAATCAAGAGAATATTTCATTCGAATATTCTTTTGTACCATAAACGAATACTCTTTATTTGGATGCTCAGATTGGAGATTTTCAATTGCATGTGAAAGCAATGGTTTTCCTTGAATATCAGCTAATTGAAGTGGAATTTCAGTGGGTAAAGCCTCGTTACCTGAAATCCAAAAAGAAGTAGTTCTTTTTGCAAGAGGAAAAATGTATTTTAGCTTTTTGTATTTAGCTTCGATAGCAAATATTTTTGGTAGCAAAAAAGAAAGAGTAATATCTTTCGGCGAGGAAACTTGAATTAATTCAAGACCAGCTCGACGAACAGCCTCAAAACCTTTTTTCGAATCTTCAATCGCAATGACTTCCGATGGTAAGCAGCCAAAGCAACTTGCTGCTTTGGCATAAATTTCACCATCAGGTTTAGCTTTACTTACATCTTCATTACTCAAAATGAGATCTATCTCATTTAAAATACCAATTCTTTTGAGGAGAAGGAAAATGGAGGAGCGAATACAATTTGAAGCGACACCTAGACAAAATCCCGCCGCTTTTAATTTTTGTAAAGTAATGGCGACATTTTGATTAATGGGCAATGAAGCGAAAGCCCCCGAGGAAAGTTCTTGTTTTCGAGAGAAAATTTTATCATGAGTTTCAATAGGAAGTTGCTTCAAGAGAGACATTTTTGCCAATTTTTGACGAGTCGACAATCCATCATACAAGGCAAGATGTTCTTCATATTCAAGAAGATATTTTTCTCCTGCCACTTCTGCAATAGCTTGATTAAAAGTTTGATAATGAAGATCTTTTGATTCGATTAAAACTCCATCAAGGTCAAAAATTAACGCTTTGCTTCTCTTTGAAAAAGGAAATCTTGCCACCTCTCCAAAATAAATTGGATAGTCAGAACATACGATTTGACATTTTTTTGAAACTCGTTTGACTTCATCTGGTGTTAATGCAACTGCAACTGAATGGAGTCCAACTTCTTGTCCTGGATAAGTCCAAATAAGGCCTCGACTCGTCAATGTGGCATTATCAGTTTGATGGAAAAAATAATGTCCCTTAGGATATTCTTGTGTAATTTTTTGTAAAGTTGCTATTGATTTACAATGTAACCAAAATCGAGGATGTTGTAAAAACTCTAAAGAAACTGGATATTCAGGTTGATCATGTCCTGTCCACCATTGATTTTGGTGATACCAAATATCAACTTCAACATCAAAATGCTCAGCCGCTTCAAGTAAGTAATCAGGTTGATTTTCTTTTGCTGAAGGTCCTAAAATATTACCTCGATGGGCGATAAAATGTAATGGGTATTTTATCGGAAGATCGGAAAGGGATCTTTGTTTCTTAGGGCGAATGACATTATAGCAAAAATTAGTTAAATCCGCTGGTACACCAAGACTGTGCATTTCTTTCACTTGATAAAAGGAAAACTGTTTTCCTTGAGCAATGGCTTGATTGTAGACTGGTGCAACATAAAACTCATTGTTGACTCGAATATTCTTTTGAATCATTTCTTTGGCAAAAGTAAAATAATCTCGGGCTTCTCTCCAAAAATAGATACCCACCGAAGCTTCCGTACTGATAGGTTCCTTTTCACGAATTTGGGTCACATGTCCATTTTCCATTTGTAAATAACTCCATTTTGGATCATTTTGACAAAAAAATGTGACAATATTTCCGTCATCTTTCCTTTCTTGTAAAGTATGGAAATAGTCCTGTGCATCCCATTCGAGATATTGATCAGAATTGACAATTAAGAGAGAACCTTCCGTTTGCTCGGCAATCAGTGTTGTACACGCTGCACCTTCGGTAACTGCTGGCACAGATCGATAACTCACTTTAATGAAAGGTTGGTAACCATTGACAATTTCTTGCAAGAGAGGAAAGAAAGAGAGATGTTCTTCACGTAAAAGAAAGATGAGTTGTGTTGATTGTGGCAAGTTGACATTTTCCAATAAATTGGCAAGAACCCATTCAATCATTGGCTTACCGTCGAGATTGATAAAAGGTTTAGCTTGTTGGTAATGGCATTTGGCAAAGCGGGATCCCGCTCCTGCCATTGGAATTAAAATGGTTAACATCTTTTGGAGAGTAAAATAGGGTTTAATTCTCTCTGTTTAATGTAATATTTTGCATTAAACAAATTTAGAAAAAATTGTACAATTAAAAATGGACAATTTTCGTATTTCAAAATTGAATCGACGTGACCTGTCAATGCTTTGGGAAATTCAAGGTCCAATTGGCTCAGAAGGTCCAACCGGAGCAGTTGGTACACAAGGCATTGCAGGTCCAACTGGACCGCAAGGTGCACAAGGCATTGCAGGTCCAACTGGACCAACACGAGATATGTTTTATTTGAATTCAGGATCTGCAAGTTCTCCAGCTTATTCTTTTTCCAATGATACTGATGTAGGGATGTTTTTAGCTTCTGATCTAGGCGATTTAGGATTTGCTGCTGGAAATTTAAGAAGATTTAATATAGGTTCAAATTATGCCAATCCCCATTCCGACGATACATGGCAGACTGCATTTAGTCTTAATAATGCCAGTAGTACAAGAACTTCATATGCAATAATACATGGAGGTTCAGCTAATCAAGTCCCAACTATCACTACATCAGCAGGTGTAAACACATTAGCATTATACATTGTCGGAGTCGGAGCGAATATAATACCACAAAAATGGTCTGTACAATCTCTACTCCGTTCTGGAACTCAAGCTATCCCTTCTTATGCATTTTATGGAAATAGTGGATTTGGTTTTTTTCGACCAGGTACTGGAGCTATACGTTTTGCACCTCGTATATTAGCTGATACTTTTCCTCTTCAAGTTGGAACTGGGACTATTGGATATCGGATAACAGACGATGGTACGGTCTCTTCCGCGTTTAGAATGGACGCAGTGGGTGTAAATTTTACTGGTGATGTTTATAAAGCTTATGTCGACACGATAACAACTACCGGATATCAATTAGTTGAATATGATAATTATATAGCTGGACCTGGTTCGACTTTTAACGCGTGGCGTGTAAGAGGAGATGGAGCAACTTTCGCCGATGGAGCTTATTCTTCGGCTGGAGCTGATTATGCTGAATACTTTGAGTCTTTTGATGGGAAGGAAATTCCAGTTGGATCAACTGTCAAATTACAAGATGGAAAAATTTCTCTTGCTGTTGATGGCGATGAAGAACAAGTTATTGGTGTTGTCCGTCCAAAGAATACGAATGGAAGTATTGTTATTGGAAATTCAGCGGAAGATTATTGGAATGGAATGTTTGAAAAAGATGAATTTGGTCAGTTTGTTATTGAATATGTTGATTATTACAAATGGGTTGACGAAGATGGAAAATTTCATAATTACTATTCACATCAAGTTCCAGATGATGTTAAAGTTCCAGAAAATAAAGAAGTTATACCAAATCAACCAATAAGAAAATTAAACTCTAACTATATTCCTAACCAAGCATATATTCCGCGAAGTCAAAGGGTTGAATGGCATATTATAGGATTATTAGGTCAAATTCCAGTTAAAAATGGAAGTATACTTGGCAACAATTGGCAATTGATAAAAAATGTTGGTGATGGATCCATCGCCAAAATATATTTAGTAAAATAATCTGAAAAATGATTCTTTCTACAACTAGATTATAAAGTTTTATCTCAACAAAAATGGAATTTACTCTCGGGACTACCCGAGTTGCTATTCCGTTATCATTGACAGTAACGCAAACTATTACATTATATGTTTCTGAACAAAATATGTTTCTGGAGTTGTTGAAACAGTTTGAAACTAATATTTCCCTTCTAATTGGTTTTAACGACAAGGTTAAACAGGGTGCTATCTTCAATTTAAAATATAGCGAACATTTTATATCTTGTCATATTCAACTTTCATCCTCTTGCGATTTTGAATTTTCTTATGATGATATTCTTGATTGTATAAATTTAGAACAGTTATTAACTTTACAATGTAAAATTACAAATGCAATTTTAAAAGTTAATTGTAATACTACTCTTGAAAGCAAATGGTGGACCTTGTTACTTGGTTATCTTAATTGGGAATCTCCGCTTCGTCGATTGAAATGGAAAAAATCTCGTTTGAAAACTGAGATCATGATGCGCAATGCGATTGACTATGTTCAACTGATTTGTCTAGCTCTGTGTCAACAAGAGGGAGAGTGGCATTCTTTTTGTTGTGTTAGATTATATCATCCTCAATTGTTGTGTTTGATATGGGACTTTTGTTATGATCGAGCAAATTTCGGTTATTAATTTTTTCTTTCCTTGTGAGGAAAGAAAAATGACTTTTCTTTGATAAAGAAAGAAAAATTTACAACCAATGGAGGTAAAAAATTTGACACAACAATTTCATTCTTTGTCTGTCTCTGCAGAAGAGAAGCTATGGTTTGACGCTATTGCGAAATGTGATTTAATATCACAATGGACAAATCGAATTCTACCTGAGAAAGAGAAAATGTCCCGTTCGTTGGTGGTTGATGTTAAAAATTTATCACCTGAAGCAAAAGTTCCTCGAGTTATTCGCGAACACATTCGCAAAGTGATCAATGAAATGATTGCAGAATTTCATTTAGTTTCTCTTGATTGGTCATTGGTCAAAATTCCAGAATATTCTCTGACCAAGTTGTATGTCACCTTTTTCATTTCAAAACAATCAACTGAATTTCATGAAAGGTTTTTTAATTCGAGTAATTTCCTCTGACTTTAAGATAAAAAATGATTTTTTCTCTTTGTGAAGAGAAGAAATATATTTATAAAATGTCAATTGCAGGATTGACGAGTCAAACACATTACGACCAAATTAAGATTACTTTAATTAAAGACCATTCACTACAAGAAGAGGTAACTCTTGGTCAATTACAAAAAAGAAATACTCATCCGGGTATCTTCTTTTTAGCTACTTTTTTTGGACAACGATTCATACATTTAAAAGAATCCAGTGGAAGTTATGACTATATTCCAAAAGGCTTTTGTAAAAAAGCATACAGTGATAAAACTTCAATTTGGTCTTTTAGAGATGAAGATGAGGGAAAATTTTATTGTATTAAGATATTTCACAATAATTATACTGGTTGGTTTTCAGAAATTTTAGTCTTGGCACAAATTCGAAAAATATATTCCAACCCAGAACGCCAAGGATTTCCTTCGCTATTGGCTGTTTGTAAAGATGCATTGCTTTTTCCTTGGTACCAAGAAATTTATACAATAAAACCAATACAATTGCCATTACTTAAAAAACAATTATTATCAGTAATTAACAAACTCAATTCCCTACATATTTTCCATAACGATATCAAACCAGGAAATGTAATGATTTCCGAAGATAACTTTCTTTTGATCGATTATGATCTTGCCGATATTGTTGTCGATGGTACTTTGATAGGAGTGAAAGGGGAGTTGGGAACTCCTGGATTTGTGGCTCCCAAAAAAATTATCTCTGAAGTAAACGTTGTTACAATTTCAGAACAAATTTGGGCCGTGGGTATTACTCTTCATTGTTTGCGAGAAAAAATTTCCTGTGTTTGTAACCGAGAAAAAAAGGAAACTTACGAAGAACAAATAAAAGAATTTCTTCAAAATCTTCCAGCCGATCATCCAGAATATGATTTGCTAAAAGTAGAGTGTATATTTGAGAAGAGACATATTCTCTTATCTCCGGAGTATTATACAATAGATGTATCTTATAATCAACTTCTTAAAATAATCAAGAAACATCAGGAATTACCTATAGTGATTGCGGCGATTGCTTTTACTAGTTCTTTGGAGGGAACTTTAGATCAGAGATTAACAGTTTCTCTTAGATTGGCAACCATGATTTTTAATTTGGAAAGTCTTTTAGATGTTTGTGAGATACTTCAACTTTTACCCAAAGTCTTGGAAAAATTTACTCTTTCTTTTCCACAAATTCCTTTCTTTTTACTCTCAGAGAAATATCCGGGATATAAATCTTTTCACTTTCCTGCACTTCTTTTGGCCACTAAAGGTTTCTCTTCAAAAAAAGAGGTTGAATGGTTGGAAGAAAAATTTATTCTTCCATCCGAATCAAAAAATTCTTCTCAGATAATCAACTCTTCAAAAGATGCTGATTATTTTAATGAAATCGAAGAAAAATACCAAAGAATTTTAACAGAGTTTAATTTATCACCTTCTTTTACCTTTGAAGATTTAAAAATTGATTCTCAATTGCTAGAGAAAAGAAAAAATCAATGATCATTCCTGTTCGCTGTTTTACTTGTGGTAAAGTGATTGGCAATAAATGGCAATCTTATCAAGACAGCCTCAAGAATGGAAAAAAATCTAACGAAATTCTTGATGAACTTGGATTACAACGTTATTGTTGTCGACGCATGCTGTTGACTCATGTCGAATTGATTGATAAGATTATTACTTCTCCGCGGAGAAGAAATAAATAAAATATTTCTTCGGATTGGTTTAAACATCCTTCGGATTGACTAAAATGAATCAACCATTATTTAACATTCAAGAAAGATTATTTTCTTTTGTTTGTAATGACCAACTTGCCGTACGAGGGTTCAAAGATGGTAATAAATTTTTCACACTTCGTAAACTACCTCGTGTACAGCCATTTTTGGAAATTGACTTTGAGCAAAAGGAAGATTCTCTGCATCAGTTTTTACAACACAGTTTGCATACGCCAACCCCACCACAACCAGTTCCAATAGAAAAGATTAATTCTTTTCCTAATTTTACAATTACTCGCCAACAAGTTGATGAGGGAAGAAAATGTGCCATTTGTTTGGAGATGTTTCAACAAAATCAAGTTGTCACCCAATTGCCATGTGGAGATTATTTTCACCCTGCGTGTATTCGAAGATGGCTATCGGAGCATAATTCCTGTCCTTATTGTCGTACAAAGTTATAAATTCTCCATGGAGAATTTATAAATATTCAACCCAAAGTCCAATCAATCTTGGGTCGTAGAGAGAACCTTTTATTAAGAAATTATTCCACGCCCCCAATTCTGATAAACCATTGACAACTAAGAAGTATAAGATCCAAATTTCTTCGGAATGTTTCTTCTCACTTAAATAAATATCATCGATTGGAAGAAGTTGTCGAATTCTTTGTGCGCCTGGCGAAGAAAGATTATCATTTTCAAAGGAAAAGATCTCTCGAAATAGTTTATTAAATAAATCGTAGATATGATACACCACACATTTTGCTTGAATTGGAGCAAAATAAATTGCGCGATAAGTTTTTTCATCGTTTATTTCTAAAATATGGGTATTGATTTTATTTAACCATTCACGATTAGTATAGATTGGATCGTCGATAAAAATCTCAAGATGATAACAAGTTAAAGTGTCAAACTCGAATTCATATGTACAATCAACAGTTAATTTAAATAAATAGTTTTGTTTGTAACATTCTGAAAGAATGTTACAAATTTCACCCAAACTTCTTTTGTGGCATGACAAAAGATGTACCGTGGTATAAACGTGACAAGAACAAATCTCATATATTCCCTTCTTCTTATTTGATCTTTCAATGTAGATGTGACACTCATTATGTGTCTTAATATATTCTGTCAATCCTTCAGGTGTCATTGTTTATGGTTTCTTTTCCTCGATTGACGGAGATTTATTTTCAATTTTCTCTGGCTGACTTTGAAAAATGGCAGGTAATGGCTTCTTTGGATCATAGGGAAAACAACTTTGACATTTACCCGAGAATGAATAGCCTTTTTCTCTTATTCGTTGTCTCGACACAATTACCAACCCGCATTCTGAACATGTATCAAAATTGGTCAAATCCATAATCATGTAACCCATACTTACAATTTTACGAATCATAGCACTTAAGATTTTACGATTCTCTCTTGCACCGAGAAAAGAATCGGTCACCAAAATAATACCATCGGTTGGAGGTTCTACATTCAATTGAACACAACCGCGTGCCCAACCGATGTTAAATTTGTGAAGATCTTTGGAAAAAGCGCTTGCTCTCTTTACAATCCAACCAGGAAAAATGAGATCAACAAAATTGAGTAAATCTTGTGGAAATTCAGGTAAACTAGCAATTACTTTTTCAACATTCAATCCAGTGTCGGTGAATACGTCCGTCATTTTTCCTAAGAAAAATGAAGGTTTAAACTTCCTTTGGCAGGTTAAACGCTCCTCTGGTTAAACTTCCTTTGAAATGATTTGTTTATTTACCACCAACCATTAACTAACCAATAACTCTTGGCGACATTTTCAGAAGTCAACTCTTTAACCTCCGAAGGATGTTCAACAACTTCTGACTGTTTTGTCTCAACAAGAGTCACTTCTTCCGGAGGGTTTGTTAAGTGTTCTTCAGAAGAAGTCACATGTTCTTCAGAAGAGTGCTCAACAGGTTGAGTGATTTGCAGGTCAAAAATTTCCGGTTCTTCTTTTTCCTCTTGGATACTTTGAAGAGTTTTCATTTCTTCGAGAGATTGTAATGTTCTTTCGAGTTGTCGCTGCAATTTGCCATTCTCTTCTTGCAGACCAAACAGTTCAAATAAAGTATTTCTCAATTGTGCTTCAGTTGCAATATATTTTTCCCGTGTCGATTCAAGATCATCTCGAGCTTGAGTCAATTCCTGGGAAGTTACATCTAAGCGTCGTCGAAGAAAGGCAATTTCCTCGCCTTTCTTGCGATTTTCATTCATTACTCTGCGAATCTTCTCTTTGGAATAATTCAAATCCATTGTCTTTAGAAAAGAAAGAAAAAACTGATTTTCTGGAAAAGAGTTATGGAGTAAAAAACAACAAGCCCAATGTCTTTTATTTCAGAGAAAAAATCCTTTAAGACTACTCGTGGCGAGATTGAAAATCTTCCACACGTTCAATGTGTGGATCGTGATGGCGATTTGGACATGTTTTGTTATGATGCAGATATGGATCTTGATCGTGCAGGACGCGAAATTCAACAAACAAGAGGATTGATCTTTGACGGAGACGATCTTGTGGTGAAAACCTTTCCATATTCACCGATGTATCTCGGAGTAAGTCACAAGCAATACATAAAACATTATGCTTCAGCTACAGTGGAAAATGGAAAGAAAGCTTTTTCTATTTTGCCAAAGGAACAATATTTTTTCCTTCAAAATCATTGGTCAGATTGCCTGTTTTATCCTGCACAAGAGGGAACGTTGATTCGTGTTTTTCATCATAACGGAAAGTGGTATTTTGCCACTCACCGTAGATTGAATGCCGATCGTTGTTTCTGGGGAGGTAAAACTTCTTTCCAATCCATCTTTGTAAATGGATTGAGAAAACTATATCAAGATGAAGAGTCGAATGACCAAGAAATTCTTGATGAGTTGACTCGTAGACTCGACCCTTCGATTGTCTACGTTTTTCTCATTAAATCTGTCTGGCAAACTCGAATTGTTTCTTTTCCAGATAATAAGGAACCAATTTTGTTGGTAGGAACCTTTTCTCGATGTGGGAATACATTTGATTCCAATTTTTCTGATATTCCAAACATTCCTTCCGTTCAACGAATGTCTTTTAGCAATATTTCAGATTTATATCGAAAAGTTGAACAAATGCCACCCGAATTTTACCAAGGCGTGCTTGTTGTGACTCCTCACGGAGAATGTTGGAAGATTTGTTCTTATCAATATCTCCATCGTTACATTATCCGAGGTAATGTTGAATCGGTGAAGTATCGATATTTGCAGTTGTTGAATTATCCTACTTTCCTGGATACTTTCAGACAAATGTATCCTGACAAGACTTCTGAATTTGACGAATATGAAGATATTTTGGACTCATTGGCGGAAACTTTTGCCAATGATTTTAATACGCGCTACAATAAAGGGGGTAATAATCAACTTTTTGTCGATCAAAAAGAGCATCATTTTCTCTTGACAGTTCGCTCTTTCCACGGGTACCGAGAAATTTCGGCCGCTGAGATGAGAGAATATATTATCACTGAGATGACCACACAAGATTTGAATTACTTTGTTCAAAACGAAATTCGCATTTTCCGACAGCTTGATAAGCTATTGGACAGCGAAACTGTTGAACCGGAGGTAATCGGAGAAAATGGTAACCTCGTTGAAGTATAACTTCAAGATTGAGCTAAAAATTTTCTTTCACGTTTCGACGTGAAAGAATACTTTACATTGATTAATCAGTCTCCGGGCTAGTTGAGGGTGTATATAATCTCAAATCTTCCAAAGGCTCTTCCGAAGGTCTTTTTAATCCTTCAGGATGTTTTACAAATTCGTCCGAAGGTCGTTTTAATTTTGGATGCCTAGTGTACACCTCTTGAATTTTATTTTGAATACTTTCAATTAAAACATCTAAATTACAAACAAATTTTAAATCAGTCATATAAGTAGTTTTTAAATTTGAAATTCCTTCTATTGAATCATTTAAGTCCCGTATCATATCATAGACTATTTTACTTTCGGCATTTTTAACAAGATATTGATCCAAAATATCAAATGATCTTTGTAAAGTCTCCGATAAAAATGATTGAGTGTCATTTCGATTTTCACAATACCAAGTACGCCATAACTTTGCGGTCATACTTTCTGCTTGGAGAGAAAGAGGTTTGGTAGAGATTTTAACTCCCTTGGGAATTTTACCAATAAACTTGAGCCGACTCTTAACTTCTTCATTTCCACTGAGAGAGACTGAGCTCATTTCTTTAGAGGAAAAAATTTGTTTTGCTGTCGAAATCAAAGAAATTGAACTGGAAACTTCGTTCAACGAAGGATAACTCATTAAAAATTAAACTGTTCCCTTTAAAAAAGAAAGAAATAATTTAACCAAGGAACAGTTTCATGAGTGAAGAGGAAGACGATTATGAATTTCTCATCGACGAGAGTAAATCCCGGTTGCAAACCTTAAAAGCTGGATTGGAGATTTACACACGAAAATTTCCCGAAGATAAAAAAGGTATTGCTAAATTTGAAAGTCTTCTTCGGAAAGAGCAAGATCGGTACAATATTTATTGTATGTTTCAGGCTGCTGAACATGGAAGTATGCTTTCTTTTGCAAGTTCAGTTTCAATGAATCATGATTTAAATGATAACAATTTTGAGTTACAAAATTCGGATGAAATTCGCAAAAAATTGTCACCACAAACGATACAAGATGATCTTTCCGAGTTTTCATTTTTAGTATCACCCACTGTGCACGGAGATGTAAAAATACCTCTTGATCATGTTTTACATGGAGCAAACAAAATGCCATTGGGGCAAAGAGTCATTAAAATGCCTAAAAATTTAGATCAAACGATCAAATCGGTTAGAAAATCTTTGACTGAACAAAGGCAAAGTGTAAAAGAGGTGTTTGCCTCAAATAAACCACCACCTTCTTCAAATAAAAAGGTAACAGTCGAACCAAAGAAAAAATGATTTTAACTTTAAAGAGAGTGTATAGTACACTACAAACAATGGAAATTTACATTTCTATCGGCCTTTTACGACACAGGTCTGTGGACAAGCTTCCTTTGTCGAGGATGTTATGATCCTCGCTTACTGGTTCGAATTGTATCTTTTATTTTTGATGATAATTTTGTCTTTGTCGGTCATGAGAGAAAAGAATTGGCTCATTCCTTTGGATATTATACAAAGGAATGGCATGAGTATATCAAACATTATCAATTTATATTGAATATGAGAAAAAATCATCCAGCATGGCCACCAAGAGTATCATTAATACCTGAAAAATATCGAGTTTATACAATATTGTTAGCAATTGTATATCAATCTCCTTTTCAAATAAAAGAGTGTAAAAATCCTGCTTATGAAGTTTATTTGAGTGCAGTTTCGCGAAATGGATTTTTATTAAATCAAGTACCAGAAAAATTTAAAACTAATAAAATGTTTGAAGTAGCTGTCAGAAATACCGGGTTAAGTCTCTCTTGTATTCCAAAAGAAAAAAGAACCACTTATCTCTGTTATATCGCAACGGCTAATGATCCAAGAGCTAAAAAATTTGTCCCTTAAATAAATTGATTTCATCTTTTTCTTTTCGAAGAAAAAGACATGTCTTTTCTACCTCTTGAAGAAGAAGCGTTCATTCGTGAACTCTTTCGTGGTGATCCACAAAGAATTTTGAGCAAATTTCGTGAACTTCTTTCCCAATTAGAACAATTTCGATTGCTATGTGAAGGAAGATTCTTTTTTACAGCAAAGAAAAGGCAAGAGATTGATCTTGAACAAGATATTACCACACAAGATTTTTCTCTTCGACAACTTCAACAGAAAGGTTTCTCTCTCCAACAAACCTTTGACAATTTAATCAAATGTTTGACAGCTAATGTTCAACTCGATCTTCAAAGAATGGAGCAATTTCTTTCTTCTCCCAAAATACTTGACGATTTACCTCTCATTTATTTTTCTTCTACTTCTGGTGAAAGAGTTTGGTTTCAAGAGTTTTATCTTCGAAGAATAATGGAAAAATTTTCTACCAAGTGCGAAAATGCCCACACTGGTTCATTTGAATGTACAAAATATACCAATGGATATCTTTTGAGTCATGGATATTTCACAGGTATTTGCCTATTGGATTTAAAATTTACCCCTTTATTACAACTTCTTGGTCTGGATAGAAATATGACTCTTAACAATTCAACTTACGAAGAAAAACTTCCCGAATTTGATATATCAATTCATTGGTCTTTACAAGGACCTACATTAAAAATAAGTAATCGTCATGGTATTTTTCGTGACGAACCAAGAGTTGTATTAACTTCATTGACTTTCAAAACTTTTCTAGTCTACGCAAAATTGTATGATACTTGTTTGACAAAAACACTAAATGAAGTTGATTTGCATGATCTTTTTAAAGAATAAAGTGATTGATTTCTTTTTGAAGTTAAAATAAATGAAGTTTTTACCCGATGAAAAATTTCTTACAACTGATACTTCTACAGAACGAGACGAAAAAATAAGTAAAATTCAAAATCGAGTTCGAAATTGGTACATCAAAAGACATGGAGCATTGTTGATTCTTTGTTTTGATCAATTTAGATATTTTGACGATCAGGGTAACCGAATGTATTTTTATCATCAAAAAGCAATAATAAATATTGTATCAATTGAAACTAATAGTTTTATCATAAGACTTTTAAACGAAAAAAATTCAAAGACTGGAGAAGTTACATGTTTATGGGAAACCAAAGATTCTCTACCCAAACCGACAATTACGTCAGTTACAGAGAATGGGTTTATTGGTAAAATTAATTATCCTATTAATTATTCGACTGAAGAGGCAATAAATATGATGAAAGATTATAATCTTTGTTTTTCAGAAGGTTTAAATCTCAAAGAACTCAATCAAATTTTATAAGATTTGAAAATTGATTTATTCTCTCTTTCTTTTTAAAGAAAGAAAAAAGAAGAAATGTCTTTTAATCGTGACGTCGAAGAAAAGGCAATTCGCGAGTTATCCGAGAGAGCCAATCGAAAAAATTTGTTACCTCAGTTAAATCAACTTGAACAACAATTTACTTCCATTGTGGCTCTTCTTAAACAAACTGAACTAGCCGAGGAAACTGTTGAACAGGCAAAACAAATTGTTAAAAATTTTGATAACTTTCTACGTTTCTTAAAGTTGGATTTTCAAAAAATGGGAAGAGACATGGAAGATTTTTTGTCTGCTCGTGTACATGGGAATGTAGATTATTCTTCTTCTCTTCTTATTCAAGAAGGGAAAGAATGGGAGGTAGTTGATTTTCGCAATTATTACAGTTTACTTCAGATGAAAAATTTTCAACAAATTTATCCCCCATCAGGAAAAGAGCAAGTAGTATCGTTTGATTTTTCTCTTACTCGAGGAAAATCAAATGACGAATTCTTTCTTTTGTCACTCACAAAATTTGTGAGTAGGAAATTTCAAACTCTTCACGAGTTTGTATTTCCTTTTCGCTTCAAACCCCTATTTGAATTTATGGGGGTTGATTTTATGGAATCTAATGGAATCAAAAATGAGATTGATGAAACCAAATATCCAACACCACAATTGGGTATTCATTGGGGGTATTGTACTCCAGTCTTAAAGATAACTTATGAAAATCAAGAGTTTGTTGATGAAGAAAGTCTCCTGACTGATAACTTTTGTCTTCATACTTTTGAATTATTCGATTGGTGTGCAACACATGATCTTAATGATTCTACTCTTGATTTTTCTTGTTTAACTCCTCCATAAGAAATTTATTAATTTCCCGCGGGAAATTAATAACTTTATGTCACAATTCTTCGATAATGAATACCATCAATTGCTTGAATTCTGACAATTCCTTGTTTCCAACCGTTATATTGAATAATTGGGTCTTTAACACTGATCAAAGGAAGTTTTTCCAATTGATAAGGCAATTCCTTCTCTTCAGCAGGTGTTAACAATTGATGAGGCGGTACCAAAGCGTGTTTATTGAGATTCCCAATCAACAAATTTTCAGGTTTTGAATGAATTTCAAAACGATTGACATTCATATTCAATGTTTCATTCATACCAGCTGCGATTTCACGACAAACAATTAAGGCTTTGTTTCGATTGAATTTTTGTAGAGCTTGTTCAATGATTTTGTAACTAGCAGTTACAAATTTACCCTCACTACCAACATTTTCAAAAGGTGTAAAATAGACAATTTGTGTACTATTGATAAACAATCTGCCTTGAGCCTTGTTAAACTCCAATTCCACCAATGGATCCTCTTTTCTCCAGGCCAACATCTCCTGGACCTTTTCAAGAATTTTATTTTGGAAATCCATTTCTTTTTCTCTTTGACGAAAGAAAAAGAAATCATTTTTATAGTTTGAAGCTTTTTTGTGCTACAGTAATTACCTGACCTTCAGGTAAATCTTTCTCGTATATTCTTATCTTAGCAGTGACTTTAAGATCAGTTGATAAAAATTCTTTGTTGCAAACGTCATTCGTAATAGATAGATTCCACGGTTGAGACAAAAATAAAGGTGCATCGAGAGGTAAAGTTATTTTACTAATCGAATCAATTGTTTGAAATTTAAACCATTTTTGCCACATTTTGTTATTATAAAGGAGTTGGACTATAAGCGGTCGATTGTCAGTTAATTCCAATGTTATTTCACGACAAATTCCTTTTGTAGGAAGGTCAATGATCCAAGTTTGTGTCTCTTCTTCTTTGTGTTCTTGAACCTTAAGAATTGACTCAACTTCAAAATAACTATAATTTATTGGATATAGAGAGTAAATATCATTTCTTTCAATTGTAGTACAATATTCATCAGGTTGTTTACCATTTGAATATTTGGGATAAGCTGTACTTGTTCGAATAAGAACTGTTCTATGTCCAATTACTGTTTTCCATTCATGTCTACCTTCTCGAATATGTTTAACATCACTAATATTTGTAAATATTTTTCCACGAGCTAAAATTTGTATTTTATTATCAGGAGCTGTCTCCACTCTAATTTTCCACGACTCCCATATCAAAAACACCATGGGAATATTTACGTTTACTGTCATTCGATTCCATCCGTATGCTTCACCGGGAAAAAACCATTCCTGATATTCGATATCACGTGAAAGAAGAGTAATTTTAGCTGTAAAAGGTTGATCGGCAGAAAAAGTCAGGGATTGATAGATATCAGCTTTCCTTGGCAATCGATATTCTCCTTCTTTCAAATCCTCACCTCCTTCGCTAAGAGGAAATTCTATGATAAAATAAGGAACATTTTTGATTTCTTTTTCAAGTGAAGACATCTTTCTTGAAAAAGAAAAGTGCTTAATATTACAAGCGAAGACTTTTTTGTGCTACAGTAATTACGTGACCTTCAATCTTTCCAGGATCTAATTCATTTTCGTAAAATCTCATTCTTGCTTTAGCATTTATTAAAGAAGATTGCCCCTTTTCATCTTTATTAATAAGAAGAAGTTTCCATTTTATAAACAATGGTAGATTAAGATTAAAATTGACCATATTATCTTCATGTTTTCTTTCGGGAATTTCCCATGTTTGATAAGGTTTATTTTTCAACCAAAGTTGAAGAGATATTCCTTGCTCGCCTCGTAATTTGAGCGTAATATAACGACAAATTCCTTCTGATGGTAAAACAATTTCGGTCTCTTCTCCTCTTTCAAGAAAGTCTAATGGGATATTTTCTTCAAAGTATGTATCTTCCAGAGAATAAAAAGAAAGAATACTTCGTTCTGAGGATTCAAGATTCGATAATCTATTCTCGGGAAAGGGGTACCCTATCACACAATGAGCGATAATCACTTTTCTTTGAGCTATAATAGTATTTATGCGATGATTTTTTCTTATTTCGGTAAGATCTTTAGCGTTACAAAATCGAATTCCTTCTACATACACTTTAATTTTAGCAAATGTAAAAAATGTAACAGACCAATTTACATAAATGGCCAATCCATTAGGTACGTTGATGTCTAAAATGAATTCTTGGCATTCCATAGATTTTCCTGGAAGATGCCAAGTTTGGTGTTCATTTCCGTCTGAATATAAAATAACCGACATATCAAATGGATCTTCAGAGACAATAGTTAAAGTTTGATAAATATCTAATTTTCTTGTTAAAACTAGTTCTTTGACATCAGGTTGATCCCATCGAGATTGGTGAACAAAATTCCAGATTAAAGTAAGTAATCTGGGATCATACAGATTTTGAGTGAGAAAACAGGAGAAATCATTTTCATACATCAATCCAATTTGGATTAAGGAACAAAAGTCATTTGCTATTTTGACATGAGATGACTTTTCTTCTATTTTTACGGGGTATCGACTCGAAAAATGTGAATATTTTTGTATAACATCATTAAGTGAAATCATCTTTTCTCGCAAGAAAAGATAGGACTATTTCAATTTTTCAGGTTGTGTTCAATGTCAAACAAGTATCGACAAATACTAACCCTACTTTTCCAAGTGGGTATAACACGTACATTCCAATGACACCGGCAAGTACTAAACCGAAGAGCGCAATAAAGAACCAGGCTGCGATATTAACCGGTGGAATTCCACTGAACCGAACACGATGGGGATTTTTGACATTATACCAACATTCCCAAATATTACCAGCGGAATACTTCCCAATTAAATCAAACATACATTGAAATTTGTCCAGACCGCAATCATCTGTGTATGTCAAATTTAACAAAGGCATAGCTTCAGTATAATATAAAACCATAAATTTTGCGCACGTGCCACAATCAACTCCACAAGTTTCATGTGTAACTTCTGAGCAACAACGACAGCGGCAGGCATATGAATATTCGCGGCAATGTCCATCTTTATCACAAGTTCTGTCGGTACAAGTTGCACAACAACGACCACAACAAGAGTAACCTCCACAACAATAAGTTGAATTTAAGGGTTGACGAGTAAGATCATCCTTACAGGATAGATATCCTGCACATTCGTTACAACTGCAGCTACCCACTTTACAACAACGGTATTGAGAAGAAAACAATTGAAGTGAGTGACAAGTTGTAACTTCAAAATTACTCCGATCTACCAAATTAGGTAATGCACTTCCAAATAGAATTCCAATGACCAGAGCAAATGACATAACCCCGAGTAATAACCCAATTCTCCAATCATAGAGAAAGTATCTTCTTTTACCTAATTTTTCAATAAACAAATCACAAAATTTTGGTGAGGTATCAATAGGGTCACGATCATATTCAGCTTGATACGCTGGTGGATCGGGATACTTCGGCGGTGGCTCATCCTCGGGACATTCTTTTGGAGGAGCTTGTTTTGGTTCTTCGAAGGTAGGCAACTCCATTTCTTAAAAAAGAAATAGAGAAGTAATATAAAATCAATTTTAATCTGTCTTATCGACACTCTTTGTTCCCAAATCATCTGTCTTAGGAATAAAGGGTGTCTCCTTTTTCTCTAGCATTAGCGTTGGTTCACCCAAAATGTTTAAATAAAAAGGATTCAACTTCATCAATGATGAAAATTTTTCCTTTGACAATCTTTTTACAAGAGTTTTCACTTCGATATCCATCTTTTTTCCTGTGAGAACAATTTCCCATCTGTCGAAAGGCATAAGTCCAACTGGTAATGATAAATCAAGCGATATCACTCTGAAATTCCCTTTCGTTTCAATGTCATCAAAAGAGTCCCAACTGTGAATTTTCTCACCATTACGCAATAATTCGATACTCGTAATTGTTCCCTTGGACAAAATAAAAGTAATACTCTCGTAGATATCAACCTTATCACGAGATAAAAGGAGAGTATGAGTGTCCTGCTCTAACAAATGAAGAAGATTTTTTGAATATCGAAGAACGGGTGCGTTTTGAAAAAAGTCACGTGGATGATTGGCAACTGCTCTGGTAATAGATGAAACAGCATTCTCCAACATATTTTTTAACATTTTGGAAGTGATATTTTCTTACAAGAGTATTTCTTTAAAACCATTCTCTTTCACGAAGTGTTTAACCCCGGAAGGATGTTTAACCCC
>CALMMZ010000035.1 GCA_937868685.1 uncultured bacterium
GCAATAATCTTAAGAGAACACCAATTGTGTTGTACGATCTATAGTGTAGCACAATTACATTCTTTTGACAATACGCCCCTTTCCACCATATGAATCTAAAAGTACCGAAACAGTATCTCCGAGGAGTACCTTAATTCTATGTAATTTCATTTTTCCTGAAAGATAAGCAACCATTACTTGATCATTTTCTTTCAATTTTACACGAAACATAGTATTTGGTAATGCTTCAATAACAGTTGCAGATACAATAATATCATCTTTGTTTTGTATACTCATATAAAGAATATAGTTATCTTAGCAAGAATAAGAAAAAAGTCAAGTATTCCTTGATTTTTTCTTGATTATAGAAATCTTATTTGTTTTGATATTTAATCTGAAAGGAAATTTTTGATAATTTATTAGGAACAACTTGTACCCACGAAGGTGTGAGTGTAGTATTAGTAATAACAACTCCTGGTATAGAACTAAGAAATACTTGAACATCTCGTTTCTTTTTTTGTACAATAGATAGAGGTATTTTATCTTTATCAAAATCAGCTCGTCCAATAAAAACTCCAGAAATATTTACAGGAAGTGTTTTAGTGTCTACTGAAAATACATTATTTCTTAATGAAAAAACAATATTCGAGACATCATAAACCTCCATATATGCACGCTCTGTTTCGGGGAGTGTTTCCTTCAAAAACATTTGAAAATCATAACGATTAATCATTATACCAGTAATTGTATAGCTCGCAACCACCTTAACTCCTTCAGAAACATTTTCTGTATGAAATGTAATATCAGAAACATTAACCAACGACTCAGGAATATAGTATTCTTCTGGGATTTGATTCATAAGAAATTGCACTGATTGCTCTTTGTTAATCTTTGACCTAAGCGATGTTTCTACCTCAAGTAAATGAGTATTATCAATAACGAATTGATCGCCATCATTACCACCAATAGTTTCTGAAAGTGATCGAGCAGAAAGTTGTGGAAACTGTGGTAATGTAAAATCGTCAAGAAGTCCATTGTATGTATCTCCTGTTTGTTCTGCTTGAATAATAACATCTACAGAACTAGGAAGTTGCTTATGCATTTCTGTAATAGTTACTGCAGAAATTGTAGTAAATTTTTTTCCTTCGGAACTTACGAGCATTGTTCCTATAGGAAGAGTTATTGATTTTTGTTCTTTGGAAAAGATTCTCACTTTCCCTTGTGCAAAAGTATTCACTACCTGCTTTTGAGTTGACGGAACAATAATTGATTGTTCATTTTTAACCTCTCCTATTTTAAAAAGAAGTTGCTCTTCTGTTGGTTCTGTAGCAAGTACCATCTGTGTATTTATTGAATACTCTTTTTGTTCAAGAGTAATATCAATATGAGCTTGTACAAAAAGTGTCCCCAATGTTATCACTAATATAATTAGTGATCCAAAAATCAGCAACCAAAGAATACCTCCTTTCACAGGCACTTTATATTCATTTTTTTCTTGATGTGGTAACGAATAATAATTTCTTGTGTTTGTTTGTTGATTTCTATTAGTGTACTCATATTGATGAGATTGAGGAGATTTTTTTTCTTTTTGAGATGATTGAGCTTTTTGCTGAAAAGACTGTTCAGAAACAGCTTGTCGCCGAATAACCCTAGTAGATACTTGGGGCTTCTTAATTACCATATCTTGTCCAACTTTCTTTTGCATAAAAAAATTAAAATAATGAACTCAAAATAATGTTATCTTGTTCATAATAAGAAGTATCTATTAATGAATGTTCTATAGTATCAAATAGCTTCGCAAAAGGAGCCGCATACACTTGAGTACTTCCAAATATAGTAGGAAATATATTTGTATCCTGTAGTACGCGGCTAATAAAAAATTGTGCAATAATATCATTACTATTCATCCAAAATACACGATGTATAATATCACCATTAACAATTGCATTTGCACAGAAAATTTGAAAATCTTCTTCCCATATTTGAAATACCTGTTCCAATGCCGCTTCAATTTTGAACACTAATTTTTCTGTAAGAAGTGAATGTTCATAAAGCGGCAATAATGAATCAAGTTCAATATAGGAAATTTCAAGAAGCGATGCAAGTGTCTGCTTTATAGAAACAATCCCCAACGGCAATGTTCCAGTTTGGGTAAATGTTTTTTGCTGAACCACAGATAGATCTGTTGTATATCCTGACCAATCAATAATAAGTGAATTATCAGGTATGATTTTTTTTACAAACATCGCTAGAAAATCTTGATAATGTTGTACGTTTATATTTACTGTGGGAATTTTTAATTGTTCATGAATAGTTGTCTTTATTATTGTTGTAAGTTGTTCATCAGAAAACCCTGTAGAATAATCAATTGTAATATTGTTTACTACATGATTCCATGGAGATAGTACATGATGTCCCGAAATAATAAACGCGTGATAATAAGGTAATATGAGATCGGCAGGTGTATTAACATCATTAATATATAATGTTTGAATTAGTTTTTTCTGATCACGAACTATCAAATCTTGAATGAAAGCTTGCGTGACTTTAAATGGAGTTTTTCGTTGATATGAAATTTGTCGCCGAATAGTATGTGACCACGGCTCTCCAAAAATGATTGTAGCTCGATCAATTGATTTAATAGTATTTTTTTTCAAAAGATTATACACGGCAATATGAATTTGTTTCACTAAAAAATCATAACGATTTATTACTCCTTCTTGATTTAATATTTGTGAATCTATCAATACAATTTCACGAAGTGATTCATTATAAACAATATATGAAATACACATACTGTCCACCCGAATAAATGCATGTAGTGATTTCTTATTCGTTGATGTAGAAAATATGCTCATGATAGTAAAAGTATATCACATGATAGTAATCGCGTAAAATAAAAACAACACCTAGTAAGTGCTGTTTTTATTTTATTTTCGAGATTTAATTACTTCATCAGCAACGTTTTGTGGAACAATATCATATCGAGCCGGCTCCATACTGAACGCTCCTCGCCCTTCAGTCATCGATCTAAGTGTAGACATGTATCCAAACATTTCTGAAAGAGGAATAATTGCACGGATAACTTTTGCCATTCCTCGATCATCTACCGATTCGATTTGCCCTCGCTTTGATGAAACATTTCCTGTGATATCTCCAAGGAATTTTTCTGGAATAGTAATTTCCACATTCATCATTGGTTCAAGAAGTACTGGGCGAGCTTTCTGTGCTGCTTCTTGGACAGCTTGTGATGCTGCAATTTTAAACGCGATTTCAGAAGAGTCTACGTCATGATATGATCCATCAAAAAGCTCTACAGAAATATCAACCATTGGATATCCAGCAAGAATACCTCGCGACATAGCCTCTCGAGCACCTTTTTCAACTGCTGGAATATATTCTTGTGGAACTACACCTCCTTTAATATTGTTAATAAATTCAAAACCATTACTTCGTTTTGTATTCTTTGGAAGATCTTCATCTGCAACAGAATAATCAAGTGGTTTAATGCGTAATTTTACATGTCCATATTGTCCCTTTCCTCCTGATTGTTTAACATATTTGTTTTCAATTTCTGTTTCTGTTGTAATAGTTTCTTTATATGCCACCTGTGGTCGTCCTGTATTTGCTTCAACATTAAATTCTCGCTTCAAACGATCTACAATAATATCAAGATGAAGTTCACCCATTCCCCAAATTACAGTATCTCCTGTTTCTTGATCAGTTGTTACACGAAATGTTGGATCTTCACTTGTTAATCGAGAAAGTGCCATACCAAGCTTCTCTTGGTCTGATTTTGTTTTCGGTTCAATTTTGAGTGAGATTACTGGTTCTGGAATTTTAATTTCTTCGAGAATAATTGGATTACCTACATCACACAGTGTATCAGAAGTTTTCACATCTTTGAGTCCTACAATAGCTGCGATATCTCCTGCAAATACTTTCTTGATTTCTTCACGATCATTAGCATGCATACGCACAATTCGTCCTACACGTTCTTTTTCACCAGTTCGCGTATTCAATACATATGATCCTGCTTCTAATGTTCCAGTATATACCCGGAAGTATACTAATTGTCCTACGAATGGATCATTTTGTAATTTGAATGCAAGTGCTGAAAACGGTTCAGCATCAGATGCTTTTCGTATAATTTCTGCTCCTGTATCTGGGTGAATTCCTTTTGGAGACGGGATATCAACTGGTGAGGGAAGGTAATCTACTACCGCATCAAGTACTAATTGTACTCCCTTGTTTTTTAAGGCAGTCCCAGTAAAAACTGGTACAATTTTGTTGTCGATTACTGCTTGTCGTGCAACTTTTTTCAAAGTATCAATTGGAAAATCTAATTTTCCATCGAGAAATTCCATCATCATAACTTCATCATGTTCGACAATTTTCTCAATAAGAATCTCGTGATATTTCTGTGCATCTGCTTTAATTTCTTCAGGAATTTCTTTTTCAATAATATCTTTTCCCATCTCTCCTTCAAAGTAATATGCTTTCATCTTTAAAAGATCAACTACACCTTGTACATTTTCTTCTTCTCCAATTGGAATTTGAAATCGTACTGCATTTTTAGTTAATCGATCAAGAATCGACTGATACGATCGTTCAAATGAAGCACCAGTTCGATCGAGTTTGTTAATAAAACAAATTCGAGGAACATTTCCTTCATCAGCATAACGCCAGTTAGTTTCTGATTGTGGTTCTACTCCAGCAACACCATCAAATACTACTACAGCACCATCAAGCACACGAAGTGATCGACGTACTTCTACAGTAAAATCAATATGTCCTGGCGTATCAATTACATTAAATTTATATTTATCATTTGGATTATTTTTTGCATAACTAGGATTCCAAAAACAAGTTACCGCAGCAGATACAATAGTAATCCCCCGTTCTCGTTCTTGTTCCATCCAGTCAGTAGTTGCTGCACCATCATGTACTTCCCCAAGCTTGTGAGACATTCCTGTGTAGTACAAAACTCGTTCTGAGGTTGTTGTTTTTCCGGCATCAATATGGGCAATAATCCCAAAGTTTCGCACCTTTTCAAGTGGATAGTCGCGTTGCATATAATTAATTCATTAAGATTTAAAGAATAAAAAGATAATTAACAAAATAATTTGTTAAAATTACCAAGCAAAATGAGCAAATGCTTTGTTAGCTTCAGCCATTTTATGGGTATTGTCTCGTTTTGCAACAGCTGAACCTTCATTATTACTTGCAGCAATAATTTCTGTAGCAAGTCGCTCAATCATTGGAGCTGCTTTTTTTGAACGAGCAGCTTCGATGATCCATCGAATCGCAAGTGCAAGTCGTCGTTCTGGTCGTACCTCTCGTGGAACTTGATAGTTTGCACCACCAATTCGACGAGAACGAACCTCAGTTAATGGTCCTGTATTTTTCAAGGCAAGTTCGAAAACTTCGATCGGATTTTCGTTTTTTGTTTTTTCTTTGATAATATCGAACGCTCCGTATACAATTTTACGAGCAGTTTCTTTTTTACCATTCCACATAACACAGTTAATAAATTTTTCAACACGAGCTGAATTATATTTTACATCTGGTTTCGGAATATTTCGGTTTGTTACTTTATATCGCATAAAAAATAGTTAAATAAGATTAAGCTTTTGGTCGTTTTGCACCATAACGAGATCGACCATTTTTACGGTTAGCTACTCCTTGCGCATCAAGTACTCCACGAACTATAGTATAACGCACTCCAATCAAGTCTTTTACACGCCCTGATCGCAAAAGTACTACAGAGTGTTCTTGAAGATTATGCTTGATTCCTGGAATATACGCAGTTACTTCCATACCATTTGAAAGTCGAACACGAGCAATTTTACGAACTGCAGAGTTTGGTTTTTTTGGAGTAGTTGTAGTTACCTTAGTACACACTCCACGCTTGAAAGGAGATGGATATGATGTTGGACGATTTTCAAGACTATTGAAACCTCGACGAAGCGCAATTGCTTTCGGTTTGTAAACAATTTTCTTGCGTCCTTTTTTAGACAATTGATTGATAGTTGGCATAATAAAACACAAATAAGTTTATTTAATAAATGTATTCAATGATTTGATAAGAATAACTGAATACGATTGTAGTGTTTTCCCTGACACTGCAAAACAGGTGCTAAATAAATCAGTGAAATTCACTGTGTCCTACACAAGACAATAGAAATTATTATACAGAAAAAAAACAAAAAATCAAGTAAAAACAAACACTCTGGTAGTGCTTGTTTTTACTTTACGATATATTTACATCCGTATTGTCATCCGTTCCAAGTTCTGACCCTGAGTTTTCACCAATATTTCCTTGAGGATTTTCTGATATTTCTTGATTTTGAAGATTACCTGCATCACCTCCGTGAGGATTAGTTATTGTTTCATTCTCCACTTCGTCAGACGGTTTATTATTAGATACCTTAGCATCTTCTTGAGAATTTCCATTTGAAGATTGATTCTCAAGCAATGTATTCAGCTGTGTTCGATCAAGACATGTTTCTCCTTCACTGTCTCGTACACATACTTCCTCGGTAATAATTTTTTTACTGAATAATTGTTCAATTCCATTCCCTGCATCTTTTAGCCAATTCTTGAGGGTAGTGAAAATATTACTTGAGATACTGTCAGACGAAGAATTAAGCATGTCAACCTTAAGATTAAGTTCTTGTACTGCCTTGAGTGTCAAAATATCAATAGATTGGTAATTCAACAAGTAACTATCCGTGTTTTCGTTATATCTCACTGCTTCAGGAAAAACCTCTGCAACCTCTTGAGCAATATACCCATAAACTGTTTTATCGGAACCATTCTTCCAGTTATATGTTACTGGATTGAGTTGTGTGACAATATCGAGTGCTCCATGAATAGATTGAATATTTGTTTTCAATCGCCCATCAGATGAACAATCAATACCACCTGGAGTAGTTGGGTCGATAGTACATGATGCTATACCATTCGTAAATCGAGCTACTGTTCCGGTGGTATTTCCATCGTACACGGTAAATATTTCTGTAGATGATGTTGATGAAATATAATTATCAAAACCATTATTGAAACTTCCAATACCTGTCTGCCAATTATCAAGAATATACAATCCTCCTGAACTACCACCAGAAATCCTCTGAACGTCTAATCCAATTATTTTACGTCCTGTTTGACTACCAACCTTTGCAGTCATAGATACCCAGCCAGTATTAGTTGTACCATCTAAAGAAGTACTTACTACTGCCTCTTCACTTGAAATAAAATTTCTAGTAGCAAGTAATGACAAATTTTTAGTTACAGAAGCAGTTTGAGTAATATGATTGATCGAGTCCATATATCCAGATCCTGTCTGAATTCCACCACCCAAACTTGATGAATCCCATAGTCCATTCATCCACATTTCATTGGTTGTCCCATCAACATAACGAAGACCTCCTCCTGCTTGTCCCAAAAAGAAATTACTTCCGGAGTAAAAATCAACACCATCAAGTCCAATCATGAGGAAGTCATGCCCATTTTGATCAATTACAGTATCCTTACCAAGCACCCCTCCCAACCCAACTGTTCCACTACTACTCATGAGACCATTATCTGCAGTAATTAAACTACCAGCAATTACACAATCTGCATTATTCCATGGAGTAGGACCAGAACATTCGGTTGGATTAGTTGTTACAGGATCTAAGGTAGTATTGGGTGGAATAACAGCAAATGCAAAGTAACCATATCCGAGTAATGATATAAGTGAGAAGATTATAATAAAAGATCGTTTAAGAGAGAGAGAGAGAGAGAGAGATTGTTCATACATAAAGTTATAGAGTTAAGAAATAATTATTAACATAGAAAGTATATCATGAGGTGTAAAAAAGGTGCAAGTGATTTTAAAAAAGAATGGAAGTTAAGTTAACTTAAAAAAACAGAATAATTTTGAGTAATTACGTTTTCTATTTTTGTTTTATACTCACCAGTTCAATATTACCACATTGCAAGCTTGTTCCCTTTTTAGTATACTAAATATATTATTCATAATAATTAATAACACCTATGAAAAAAGATAACAACAACCTATATAACTTAACTACTCAACTCGTACAAGAACAAAAATCACTCTGGAGAATAAAAAACAACTATATTAAAGATGCTGGAAAAAATAAAGAAATCAAAGAATTCTGGTCTGAGAT
>CALMMZ010000036.1 GCA_937868685.1 uncultured bacterium
ACCTGGTGAATTCTATTTTACAAATAATCCAAGTTGGGATTTAAATAAAAATGCTCAAGAATTCAATAATGGTACAAATAATTTTGATTCTGTTTGGGTAACAGAGGTTGGTATGTATAATAGAGTTGGAGAACTTGTAGCAGTTGCTAAATTAAGTGAGCCAGTAGAGAAGACATATACAAATCTACTTACATTCAATCTTGATATAAACGTTTAATACGTTATCAAAAATTTAAAGAGCCTTGGATTTATCCAGGGCTTTTTTGTGTTTATATTTATTTGTCGGTTTATTATATTTAGAAAAATAACAAATTATGATATTAGGATTAGACATTTCAACAACATGTATTGGCTACTCTCTCTTTAGTGAAGAGGGTAAACTTATTGAACTTAATTGCGTTAAATTCAACTCGGAGCTTTCAAAATTTGAAAGATTGGAAGAATTTAAGAAGGCTACATCATACCTTACAAAATTCCCAATTAAGTTTATTGCAATTGAGGAACCACTTAAGAAATTCGCTGGAAAATTCTCTTCAGCTGAAACAATTTCATTATTGAACTTCTTTAACGGGATGATAAGTTCATATTTGTACAATACATTTGGGATTGTACCTATTTATTTCAACGTAAATACCGCAAGAAAATTGGCATTTCCACCAATTTTAAAAGATAAGGCTAAAGCTAAAGTTCAAGAGTCTGAGGATGGAGAACCCAAAAAGGGGAAATCCAAAGAAGATAAGGCTTCTATTAAATATGAAGTCTGGACAAAGGTAATGGAAATGGAACCACTTATTAACTGGAGATATGGACAAAGGTCAAGAAAATTGTTGGATGAGAATTTCGATATGGCTGATGCGTATGTAATCGGGATTGCTATGCTAATAACATTGCATAAACAGCAAAATAATTAACATAAATCTCTCTTCCACAAAAACCCATTACATTGTTTAAATTTGCCTTGCAAGCACTTATATAGAGTAACTTTATTTGAATTAGTTTTAATACAGGCCTCACTTACCGAGTTAAATTTTTCAATGAAATCTCCACTTAAATTAAATTGATATACTGGGTTTTTTTTGGTTTCTCGATTTTTTTGAGCTATTTTTTCATTATGTTCCTTAGTTCTTTGATTTATTTTATTGTATTCCTTCACTCCATTTGAAACTTTTGCTTTAGTTTCTTCAGTATGTTTAAATCCTTTGGCAAATTTATTACCCTTTAGAGATTTGGAAATTTTTTCACGATTTTCTTTTTTAAACATGGGATTATTTTTTTTCATAAATACAGATGACTGACCTTTGCCGCCTTCATCTGTATTTTTTAAGTCAAAACCCCAAGACTTAAATTGATAAATCCAATACATTTCCCAAAACTCCCATTCTGATTCTGGAACAAAATCAATTTCTTCGATTTTTGGTTTTAAATTTTTATTAATTAATAATTAACTACACCTCTATTATACGCTTGTTTGAGGTTAAAATAAAGTACTACCAAGTGGTTTGGACGTGGATTTTTTTGTTGAAGTTTTTTTGATTACAGTTTTCTTAACAGGAGGAGATTGAACATCTAATTCTTTCACTTCTTGCGTAGATGAACTTTGTATCTTAAGACCTTCCAAACCAACACGAGCATTGAACCACATACAATGTTCACACTCTGCCCCACTCGCAGGAATGGTAGAACTTTCCAAACAGTCTTTGATGTTCAAAATAACTTGTTCCACCCATGAATCCGATCCAGTGTATGGAATTAAATT
>CALMMZ010000037.1 GCA_937868685.1 uncultured bacterium
GTCAGGCCCAATATTATACTCCTTCATATAGAATGCTAAGTCAACCCAGAATTTATCTTGACCAACAGCTGACTTAATACCAACTGGCAATCCTGTTCTTCTCGCAATTTCTTCAATGAATAATACAAGTGATTTTGTATCTGAGAATGCTGTATGGAAACCTGGAGATATTGATGCTTCTCCTGCTTTAATCTTACGAATTGCAGCGATTTCCTTAGTCACTTTCTCCGCAGGTAAAATACCTCCCTTACCAGGCTTAGCTCCTTGAGAAAGTTTAACTTCAATCATCTTGATTGTAGGATTTTCTGCCGTTAACTTAACAAGTTCATCCATAGAAAATTTACCCTTATCATCACGACACCCATAGTAAGCTGTACCAATTTGAAAAACCACATCAGCACCAGTGTTATGATATGGAGAGAATCCACCCTCGCCAGTATTATGATAGGCATTTGCCATACCAGCACCTCTATTATTTGATTCGGTTGCACCTGAGCCAAGCGCACCATAACTCATGGCAGAAATATTAATTACTGACTTAGGGTGAAACGGTTTAAGACGTTTATGGTATTCTCCAATAATCTTTGCTGATGGCAAGAAATCCTTTTGTTCATGATTGATGTGGTTTTCTCCCACTCTATATGGGAAATTAGATTGTTCAATGAAGAAGTGGCCAGTCTTAACAAAGTCTGCATCGGAACCAAAACCTTGCATGTTATTTTGTTTCTTGGAAGAAGCATAAATGTATGACCTTTGAATACGATTGAATGGTCGTTCTTCTCTATTTCCTGCAACAAAATATTGTCTCATTTCAGGCCCAATAGCCTCAAACAAGTATCTAATATGTCCAATTACTGGATATTTTGTTAATATAATGTGTTTGTCTTGGATAAATCGGTCATGAATAAAAACACCGATTAAAATTGCTGAGATAATTATTAATGCTGTCATAATTTATTATACGTTATTTAACAAAAAAGGTTGCAGATTATTCCGCAACCTTCTTAACTTTTTCTAATAAGGCCTTAATTCTTCTTATAGATTCATCCTTACCAAGAATCTCCATTGTTTCAGGTAAGTGTGGGCCTGGAATTCCTCCAGTCAATGCCATTCTTAATCCAGGCATTACCTTACCAACCTTGTAACCAAGTGTTCCACTAATAACCTCTAAATCTTCTTTTATTACAGCGGCACTAAAACCTCTTTTATCGTCGCCATATAATCCAAGGAATGAATGCATTACATCATTAAAATCCATAGGGTTCTTAAACTCAATATCATCTGCCAACACAACTGGCTCGAAAAAATAAGATACTGTAGCATATAAATCCTTCGCAAATACAGCACGTTCCTTTGCAAAATTTGTAATTTGACTCAATTCATCAATTGAATAAATTTTGATTGTATAATCAGGATTTACTGCCCTAACAATTCCTGGCATAATATACTCATTACATAAATCCATATTATCTTTGGCTCTCATATATGTAGCATTGAAGCTGTTTAACTTCACAATATCAAAGATAGCCCCTGAGTTATTTACTCTCTCTAAGGAGAAAGAAGAAATCAACTCATCCTTTGTCATAATCTCTCTATTGTCTCCAGGATTCCATCCAAGAAGAGCAAGATAATTAACAAGTGCATCTGGCTCATATCCAAGGTCTTTAA
>CALMMZ010000038.1 GCA_937868685.1 uncultured bacterium
TTATTCAAAAACTAATTCCCGCATATATAGAGATTAGATCTTTATATTGGATTAAATTTTCAAAACAAATGAATGGAAAATTAACAGAGATTTTTGAAAAAATAGATTCTGATAAATACGAAGAAGCTAAAATTTTAATTGAAAACTTTCATAGCAATTATAATCAATCATCTGCTCCGAGGTGGGTGGCTGAAGAAATGGCATCTATTTATAAAGCTGAGTCTATGTTGTTTTTTTTAACAAACAAATAATTTTTAAACAATGAAATGGAAAGTAGAAAAACTACAGAACGGTGAAACTTTCATCACAAAAGAAAAAGGAAATTCAATGGTTCCTTTGATTTATTCTAATCAAGAACACAAACTTGCTCCGGCTAAATGGGAAGACCTGGAAATTGGGGATATTACTTATTGTAAAGTAAAAGGAAGATTTTTTACTCATTTAGTAAAAGCCAAAGACCCAAATAAAGGCGTACTTATTGGAAATAATAAAGGCGGTATAAATGGCTGGACAAAACAAGTGTTTGGAAAAGTAATTGAAATTATATAAAATGGAATACACATTCAAAAAAGGTTTTGATAACCTGAAGAAAGAAATTATAAATAATAATTCTGAAATCAGACACTTAATTAAATTAGATGATAAATTAGTATTTGTGATTGGTATTTTTAAAACCATTGATTCTTTTGATTATCTTTTTTGTAAAAGAATTCATCCTGCTATTAAAAATTTATTAAAAGACATGCCAGGAATATTTTTTCAAGAAAATTATATTTTTGAAAACGAAAGAGAAAGGGGACAATCAAAATATGAATATATAATTAAGATAGAAGATGCTGAAAAACATCATCTTTCTAAGCCGTTAATTTTAGATATAAAAGAAGAATACAAAGGAATAAAAAGAGATAAACAGGTATTACATTCCGGATATTACGGTTCTTCAGAATGGACAGGATTAAGTTTTAATTCATCTGGAATGATTGGTTTTCTTTCAGATGATTATATTCCTATGCTAAAAGGAGAAACTATAAGAAGAGAATATCGTGGTGGAAGATGGGATAAACTCTATGGATTTATAGAATATAGAATTATTGGAGGAGATAAAAAAATTATAAGTTTTATTATTGATCAAAATTCTAAAAATTTTTGAATAAAAATATTGTGTTTTACCAAGCTTGTTTAAAAATCAAACAAGTAACATTTTTTTTAAAAAAACGTTAAAACAAAAAACAAGAAGATGAAAAAAGCAATAATAGTTACGTTGTCATTTTTGGTTTTTTTTACATTTTGTGTAAAATCACAAAACCTTGTAACAAAAACAAAACATGATGTGATAAATTATATGTTCAAAAAAGATCTAGGTTGTCAACCTGAGTGGGGAAGGGATAATTCTGGCAACGACTATGTAATGTTCAAAAAGTCAGAAAGCATTTATTCTGTCTATTATTTCAATTCTAATGATTATTGCATTAGATATGTTTCGATACATCCTTATTCAGATATGAATACAGTAATAGAATATTTAAATAGTGTTTATACAATTTACAAAGATAATAAGTGGATAGATTACAACAAAGACTACGATTATATTTGGTGGATTGAAAGAGAAGAAGATTTTTTCGCTGTGCAATGTAAAATTTATCAGATTCACTAATTTTTAAAAATATGAAAAAAATAAAGTTTGTATTAATTATTGTTTTGTTTATTTCGTTAAGAGTATCTGGTCAAAATACTCCAGATTTCTTTTTAAACAAAGAACAGAGTTCTATATTAAAAGAGTATGGGAATTACGACTTTATTGTAACCAGAAACGAAGAAGATTTTACTATAAATGTTTACGAAAAAAATAAACAGTATGCATTAAAATTTCTATTTGACGAGAACAAAAAAATAAGCTGCGTTGTTTTTGCAACAAACAATCACGAGATTGCTCAATTTTATCTTGAAAACAATGATTCGATATACAAATCACATATCTTTGTAGAAGACCAGATTCAGTGGACAGATAAAAAAACAGTTACAGTATTTTTTAAATTTCAAGAACAAAACAATTATCCATATCAATACACATATGTTAGATATGAAAAATAAAAAACCGAAACTAAGACTTCCCACCTTGCCAAAAGGCAAATTCAGCGAAATAGATCTTTTAAAAAAAACCGAACATTACATAAAAAGAATAGGCCAGATGCAAGATGCAATGATGGCTGAACAAAAAAAGGGAATACTTGTAGTACTTCAGGGGATGGATGCCAGCGGGAAGGACGGAACAGTTAAGAAAGTTTTTTCAGGCATAAATCCATCAGGAATAAATGTGCATTCATTTAAGGTTCCTACAGAAGAAGAATTTGCTCATGATTTTTTATGGAGAATTCATTCTAAGGTTCCTGGAAAGGGCAAAATAGGTGTCTTCAATCGCTCTCATTACGAAGACATTTTAGTTCCATATGTACACAATTTGGCAAATGATCAGATTTTAGAAAAACGCCTGATAGATATTAACAATTTTGAGTCATTGTTGCGAAACAACAATATTATTGTTTTGAAATTTTATTTACATATTTCACAAGATGAGCAAAGGAGGCGTTTTACAAAAAGAATGAAGAATCAAAAAAAGTTTTGGAAGTTCAGCAAAAAAGACATCCATGAATCAAAGCTTTGGGCAAAGTACATGGAGGCTTATGAAATAATATTTAAAAAATGTCCTGGATGGAATATAATTCCTTCTGACAATAAGCATTACAGAAATTATATGATTTCAAAAACAATTTGCGAAACCATGAAAAAGTGTAATTTTCAATATCCAAAAACTTTTAAAAGTTAATTTGATTTTAAAATAAAAAGAAAGGTTAAAAAATATGAACGCACTATTTATTTTGATTTTTATTTTATTAATTATTTTCATACACGATATATATCAAGCTAAACATTCGATTATACACAACTACCCTATCATAGGGCATTTTAGATATTTATTTGAAAAAATCGGACCAGAGTTAAGGCAATATTTTATAGAAAACAACAGAGAAGGATTGCCTTTTAACAGGAGTCAGCGTTCATATATTTATGCTTCTTCAAAAAAAGAAAACAACAATGAAGGATTTGGTTCAGACAAAGACTTTTCAGACCCCAAGCACTTTTTTATAGAAAGTTCTTTTTTTCCTAAAAAGATTAATATTAACTCTGTAGAAATTCCAATTAAACCAAAAAAAATAATTGGAGCAAACAGGAGAAATCCATATCAACCTCAAAGCATTATTAATATATCCGGGATGAGTTTTGGTGCCTTGTCTGGTGCTGCTGTGGATGCCATGAACAAAGGCGCAAAAATTGCAAATTGTTATCAAGTTACCGGAGAAGGGGGGTTGTCAAAATACCACTGTGGTGGTGCTGATGTAGTATTTCAATTTGGCACCGGATATAATGGCGTGAGAAACGGCAATGGTTCCTTTTCTTTAGAAAAACTTGTCGAGTTAGTTCACACTCACTCATTTATTAAAATGATTGAAATCAAAATTCATCAAGGTGCCAAACCGGGTGCTTGGAGTGTTTTACCAAAAAATAAATTAACGGAAGAAATAAGAATTACTCGTGGTTTAAGAAAGGGCGATGATTCTGTTTCTCCTGGCCATCACACGGCATTTTCCAACACAAATGAATTGGTTCTTTTTATTGAAAAAATTTCTAAATTTACTGGGCTTCCAGTTGGAATAAAATGTGCTGTTGGTAAATTAGATGGTTGGTATGAACTTGCCGAAATAATGTCAAAGCAAAATATTGGTCCTGATTATATAGTAATTGATGGAGCAGAAGGGGGTACAGGTTCTGCGAAAGGAAGCTTTGTAGACCATGTTGGCTTGCCTTTTGCCGAAGCTTTTAGTTCTGTATATAAAATTTTTAAAGAAAAAGAAATAGCAGATAAAGTAACCTGGATAGGTTCTGGCAAGTTGGGTTTTCCTGCACAGACAATATTTGCTATGGCTTTAGGTTGTGATATGATTAATATTGGAAGAGAATCAATGATGAGCATTGGCTGTATACAAGCTCAACAATGTCATCTCAACACTTGTCCGACTGGTATTGCCACACAAAACAAATGGAAACAATCTGGATTGAATCCAAGTTTAAAATCAGTAAGGTTTTATAATTATTTAAGACAATTACAAAAAGACATAATGGAAATAACTGCATCATGCGGTTATAATCATCCATCTGAATTCAAAACTAAAGACATAAAGATTAATTCAGGAGAAGGTAAGCCTCTTATTACGCTCAGTGAATATTTTAAATATTCAAATTAAAAAAGACATGGTTTTTATTTTATCTATCGGAGCATCTGTTGCAACTATAATTTTTACCTATATTGTCTTGTGTAATGATTGGCTCTTTTTTAAAAGAAGAAATTAAAAATGAATCTTTTTTATTTAGACCATGACATAAAGAAATGTGTCATGTATCATTGTGACAAACATATTGTCAAAATGATAACGGAAACAGCTCAGTTAATTTCCAACGTTCACCATCTGTGTCCTGGTAAAAGTTCATTGCCGGATTTCATAATGAAATTGGACAAAAGACATTCTAATAGTCCTCACGCAAGGTGGTTGAGAGAGGATTTGGAAAATTATTTTTTTTTATGCAAATTTGGTTTAGAATTATATAAAGAATATCAATTCAGATACAAAAAAAAAGAGAAGCATCAAAGAAGTTTATTAATATTTTGTTGGGCTCAAAAAAACTTACCAAATTTAACTTCTAAAAAGTTTACAACGCCTCCAATAGTAATGCCTGAAAAAAGCATCATAAATAACGAT
>CALMMZ010000039.1 GCA_937868685.1 uncultured bacterium
ATCAACCTCGAGAAGACGATCAACCTCGAGAAGACGATCAACCTCGAGAAGACGAAAAAGCACTAAAAAATCCTCTTCCCGAAAGAGAGTTACTTCTCGACGGCGATCTTCTTCTCGCAAACAAAGTAGTAAATCTCCCTCGAAAAGAAGGACCTCAAAGAAAAGAGCATCACAAAGGAAGACCTCTCGTAAACAAATTTCGAAGAAACAATTATCTTTGAAAAAGTCAATACTAACCTTTTCTGGAAAAAGAATTCTAAATCCTCATCCCAAAAGAACATCTCCTATTCGAGTTACACCGGAGCATGCTGATGTGGAATTGGCTGAAAAGTATCGCTCTTTATCATTGGCGAAATTTCCTTCCCTTCGAAGCTCTCTTAGTCAACAAAGGAGATCACAATCTCCTTTATCACAAGCTCCAATTTTCCAATTACCAAAATCGGTCGCCGAATTTAAACAACAAAGTGGAGTATTATCCGGAACACCAACAATTACTGGAAAATTAGGAGCTTATTCACTTGACAAGCAAATTAGTAGTAACGGAGAATCAATTGCATATGAAGGTAAAAATGTGGCAACTTTGGAAAAGGTTTTCATTAAAATGCTACCCAAGTCTTTTGGAGGTATGACATCTTTTCTGGCTGAAGAACAATTAGCAATGTTGCAATATATTACCCAAGAATTAGCTTCTGAAATGAACAACGAAATTATTCCTTTGCTTGATAATGCTATCACAGATAAGAAAATATATCTTATTTTCAAATGGAATGAAGGTTTCCCTCTCTATAAATTACCTGTTGAAAATAGGACACCTCAAATTTTAAGGGATATTTATAATCAAATTTACCACCAATTGGAAGTCTTACATAAAGTTGGTATACTTCATGGACGCATAGCTCCCAAAAATATTCTCCTTTCATTTGCACCTTCAGGTAAAGTTGTGGCTACTCTTTCAGATATTGGAAAAAGCTGCGTTTCTACCGAATTTGTACCAAAGGATACGAGTCGAGAATTGGTTAAATGTAAGAGTGAACAAGCTATTGAAAAACTAAATTATTACCTTCCTCCATCAAAAGAATTAGATCATTTGGCTTTAGTTTTGGTGACGATGGTAATGTTTACTTCGGATGAGTCCGATGATATTCCATCGGAGGTAATCGAGGCTCTTCGAACAAAATCACCTGAAACAAAACTTAATATATTAAATAATATTCAAAAAATTCGCAACCAACATCAAGCTTTTAGTGAACAAAATGAAGAGTTTTTCGATTCTATTCGGGAAAGTGTTGAAGTTTATTTTGATACACCCTCCGAGACATCTAGTACGTCTCGAAAGAATGTGGAATAAAGGTGGGACGATTCTTTCCTCGCAAGGAAAGAATATATTTACAGAGATAAATTCCTTTTGGAGGAAGTTTATCCCTTAGAAGGATGTTCAAAATCATCTTCCGAATTTATCGAGACAGTTCGGTTGAGAGGAGAAGGTTCTTGTGAGATAGTTGCAATTGACAAGAGGAAAGGTTTATCTTTCTCAAGTGGAATTTCTTTCAAACACTCATTGTCTTCGTTTTCTTCTTCACTTTCTTCTTCGCTATCATCAAAGCTAAGGGTGACTACCTTTGCTGCCTTTTTCTGTTTCGGCAGTTGAACACCATTGTTAACCATTTTGTTCAAAAGGTTGTACTTTTGTCTCCTTTTGCTTTGATGAAGTTTTGCAATATCAATGGCTTGTTGAACAGTCAACGTCGGCCATTTTGATTGTGTTCTTTTCTTCCAATCTTCCAATGATTCACGAGAAGTGTTTAAGATATTGGCATGCAACAACATGCATTTACCTGGTTGATCGTGATATCCTTGGCAGCTAAAGCGATTGAAACAAAGTTTTGGTCGCAGTTCATTCAAATCGTGCGCACCAGGGCAGTTCTTGCGTTTGCAACGACCAAGAGGATGGGAACCGTAATAGTCATTGCAACAATAGGTCTTGAAGAGATATTGTTCTGCGCCGTGAGGAATTTCTGGCCAGGGCAGCCCCGTACGAAAAGTGAACTCCATAGGGAATTCTTCTGGGTGAATGCGATGGCAGCGAGTTTCTTTTCCGCTAAAGGCAAGTTGATGAAGCTGTAGGGCGACTGGAAAGAAGACGGTGCCAACATGAGGTTGTACATTTTTGGCATAAGCGATCCAATACGCGATGAAACGGTCACATTTTTCGCCATAGCCACATTTCAAACTTTGAAATCCTTTGGGAATGACTTGATGGAAGATTTTTTCTTCTCCATCAACTGTTCGTTTGACGTTAGTCACTTTCAATCGACGAGACATTTTTATTCTTTAATGAAGAATAAAAGTGGGTAAGTTACAATTTTGAACTAACTTTTGAGAGAAAAAATCAATTTTACTCTCCACAAAAATAAATAATAAGTGACAATAATCTCGGGTCGTATAATCCTTTCATAAGAAAAAGAAACCAATTCTCTTGATCTTGGTCGATTCCCAAACACACCAATTTCATCCATGTCATCAAATAGCGAAATTGTGGTAGAACTTGTCTTATATCTGTTACAATACTATCTACATGATTAAATAGATTTCGATTTGGTGATGTTGTTTGCAAAAAGGTATCAAGTAATTGATCTAATGGCCACTTTTCAATAAGCATAATTTCAACTGAAGAAAATATAATTGATGATTCAAATGATTCAAATAAATCTAATAATAAATTAAAATTTATTACACCTGGTATGGATATTACTCCTTCATAATTTGATGGAATCGCCGCTGTAATAATATAATAATCAAATTTTTTATTAATAGAAATCCAAAAAGGATGTTTATCTTCCTTGTTTGAAAAAACATAATAGATATCAACTGATGATATTGATCCAATTGAATTTAATGTTTGTAAAAATTTTTCATCAGTGTCGTAAAATAAAGTTAATTCTTTAACTTCTATCATTTCAACTGGAACTTTTAAAATTTCAATAAAAATATCACTCGTAGACATTTTTTTCTAATACATCTTTAAAGATGTATTAGAAAATCAATTTTACTCATTTCGATTTCTCATCATTTGCAAATTGTACCGTGCTTGAATGAGATCTTGTTGTGGTGGCGGTGGAGGTTGAGAAACTTCTTCGTCATCAATAGAACGAATTTCCTCTCCATTTGCAATATTTCCAGTTGCAACTGCAACTACAGTGGGAAGAGAGAATAATTCGCCAAGTTGTACTCGGTTTGGTACTGTCATCTTACAATTGAGTCGGAGAGACATTATTTATTTGAAGAGCCCAACTTTTTCTCCGGAAATATTTTTTTTAAATCAACGGAAAAGAATGGGTAATACTGTATTCCAAAAACCAGAAAATCTTGATGATTTTCGCAAGTATGAACAACATCCTTTTCCAAGTAAACTCCAAGTGTGGTTTGATGAAAAAATGCCTGGGTTGAAAGAAGTCTTACAAGAAACACAATCTGCTATCGCAGGCTCTTTTCCTTTGCAATATCTTTTAGATGAATTTTGGTCTTTTTCAGATGTTGATATTTGGACTCCAAATAAAAACAATGCTGAATTAATTGCATCTTATCTTTTAAAAAGAGGTTTTGGTATGCCAGTCCGAATCAACCCTCTAACTACTGATGAAGATACTTATTCGCGTTTACATCGCTATGTACTTTATATTTATCAATTTCGACCAAAAGTATCCAATTTGCAACCAATACAAGTAATCGTTTTAAAACCTAATATTACATTAATTGATGTTATTACTTCTTTTGATATTGATGCTTGTTGTGTTTTTACTGATGGGGAGCAAATAGTATCAGCTTATGAACAGACTGATTTAAAAACTAAAACCACCTGTTTAAACTCATCTGCAATATATCAACAATCTCCATACGAATGGTTTCGTACTTTACGAAGAGTTGAAAAATATATTGACCGAGGTTTTACTTTTGATTGGCAAAATTTACGATATGGGTTATATAATTCATCCTTTAACAAATTTCTTTCCGAGGGAAAACTTGACACATTTTCCAATGAACCATTGTTAATTGATAATCAATATTTTGGATTGAATAATTTTGATGCTTATATTACAAAGTGGAATAATTTAGCTGATACCATTTCCGTAAAACAAGAAATTCCTCATTTAATTCCAACTTTACAAGCAATTTATTTCTATTGGAAAGGTCAAATTCTTTATGAAATTCCTCTTCAAAATCAAAGTCCTCAGGAAGGACTAGATTATATTAATGAACCAGCACCAGAAAAATGTTATGATTTAATTATGATTGATGAAGTTGATTTTAAAGAGCAAAATTCTACCACAATTACAATTGAAATAGGAAAAATGGTTTACTGTTATGGAATAGAACAATTTTTAAAACTTTTTACTTACAGCACTTTTACCGACCCTGTTTTTTATTTTGAACATGCTTATTTGGCTGAAAATACTGACGATCCAATTGTTGAAAAAATGGCCAAACTGGAAAGTTCGATGTCACCTTTACTTCATTATCTTTTTGAAATTTTCCCTTCGCTCAAAGTGTTATTCAAATATGCTTGTAGAAAAAAGAAAAAATTAGATTGTTCTGAACAGGTTATTAGTTATGAATACAAAATTGCTAAAGATTTGAAATTTTATTTAGATCAAGCTGCCTCTGCGTATGAATCAGAAACTAAACGGAATTGGGATGATGATATCCAACTTATAGACAAATTATATAAATTAAACAATATAATTACTGCATTTTTGAATGATCCTTATGGGAAAGACACGGATTTTTCACAAATTTATTACAGTATTAATTCGCTACTGTTTAAGTATTTAAGTAAAGTGAAATCAGAACGAAATGTAAATCTCTATTTTGAATGTGAAGCAAAAGGTGTGTTTAAAGATAATCCCACTTTACAAGATTCATATTTTATGTTACGATTGGGACAGAATTTTATTATTCCTTTTCGTAATGTTTTAAATGTCTTAGAACACGTTATCAAAGATGGCAATCGACATTTTAAACTTCTCCCACAACGAGATGAAGAGGGAAAGCAGCTTAAATTAAATTTAACTTCAAATTATGAACTTACCATCCCGCCACAACGCCGAGATGCAAGTTATGTCTCTGCAGATCATTGTCAAGTTGGAACTGATAAACTCGTATACAAGCTTGTACAAAAAAAGAAAGTACCCTAAAATAAAATTTTCTCTCCTAAAAAATGGATTCTATCCTTGCGAAAGTGAAAAAACTTGGTTCAAAACAATGGAAAGGAGATACTTCTGTGCTCTTAAAAGAGATTGAGAAGGTTCATGTCCTTTTTCCTCAAATAGACCAAGTTTTACACACCGCACATGCTCTCATTGCAGGCAGCTTTCCTCTCCAATTAATTTTGAAAGAAAGATGGACTGATTCTGATGTTGATATTTGGACTGCCGATCCAAAAGGAATTAAACATTTAGTTCGCTATTTTCTGAATCTTGATTATGAATTACCTACTTCAATTGGAAAAGAAAGTATGTCAGAAGATTATCTTCGATTTGGAACAACTATTGATAAGATTTACTTTATGCATCATAAAAGATATGGACAATACCCTCCTATTCAATTGATTTTAATTCATGTTAATGATTTTGCAACACCACAGGAAAAAGATCTTCTTCCTTTAGTTTTTGAAGTGATTGACAGTTTTGATATCGATGCCTGTAAAGTAATTTTTAATGGAAAAGCGTTTTTTACTATGTTTGATAACACTTATTTACCACTTAAAGAAACTTCAATTGGCTTGAAAGCTATTGCTACTCAATCTCCTTATGAATGGCTGCGCACGCTCAAAAGAATTCAAAAATATCAAGATCGAGAATTCACTTTCGATTGGAATACTTTGATCACTTTGAAGAATGCTGAAGTCCAAATGACAACAGTTTTAAATAATAGTTCTGAATGGCCTGTACATTTAAAAGAAAAAGGTGGCACGCCAAGTTATGGACCGCTTGTAAACGTAGCTTTCCGCAATCATTGGAATCACATTGCTGGTGTAGAAGGAGATTTACCAAGATTGTTCCACGATTATACTACCAATGTAACTTATTTAATGGCGGGTGGTAAAGTTTATTACACCAGTTCTCCAAATTTGAGAGCACCGGCCAATTTCTTGTCTGAAGGTATGGCCTATCCTCGAAAATGTATGTTACTTTCAGAAGTTGGTAAAGAAGAAAAGGATACTTTTGATCATCTTACTAAAGGTAATAATTTAATTATTAGTTATGGTAACTCTGTCTATTGTTATTCCCTCGAACAAATGTTGGGATATATTGGCGAATTTGGAGATCGACTTTATACTAAATTTCTCAATGTTTTTCCCGACTTTGGTGTTAACGGAATTAAAACAATTGAAGAATTAGGAGCTGAAGTGAACCGTATTTTACGTTTACACCGAGAGAAGGAAATTTCTGAAGCCGGAGTTGACTTATTAAAAGAAAATTTGGCAGCTCTCGTAAATCCTTTGTATGATGATGCCAAGATGGGTCTTGAATTACTTGAATTTAGATATAAACGTATTGAAGGTAAATTAACTAATTTATCTCCTTCTGACGCCATTAGTTATTATGTTTATCGTATGGTCTTATTAAGTGGAAAGATTTTAGAAGAATGGAAACAAAGAGGTCTTATTAAGCGAAGTTCTTTACTCTCCTTACGAGAATATCTCTTCCGAATCTTATCCAAATCGTCTTCAGGAAGAAAATCAGCGCAAACTTTTACAGTTCACTTTCCTTGTACGTCAGAAAAAGATGAAGAAGTTGATCATAAAATACCTTTCATCCTACTTCATTTTGATGTCGATATTCTAGTTGATTATCAAGATTTCATCTCTTGTATTTTAGCTTTTTCATTAGAGGGAAAATTTCGTCATTTTGATATTGAACCAGCTTATAATCAAAATGGACCGATTATTATTCCTCGGGTGAGCAATAATGTTTATACTGAACACGGACGGTTACTTTATCCTCAAGAGGAATACAAGGGTTGTCGGGTGGAAAGAAATCTCCCTCTTCATCGAATGAGAATTAATCCGGCTGATGTAGAACAAGGAAGAAAAAAGGGTAAGGTGGAACGCCATCTTGAAGAAATACTTGATAAATTTGGCTCAATTCAATTGTATGAACCCTCGAGTGCGGTTGATGCTTTGGCGGAACAATTTGAAGGACTTACAAAAAGAGGTCGTAGTTCTTCTGACGATGAATAAAAAAGATATTTTTCTAAAGAAAGGATGGCTTCCTTTCTTTTACAACTTGGCAAAGAAATTGTAATTTCTTCTTTGACTGGACTTTATTATATGGGGAGATATCTGTGGTATGGTCCACAGCCTACCCCTGAGGAAAAGATCGATCGTATTCTTATTGAAATGGCTCAATTAAAGCAACTCGTTGCATCAACAAAAGATGCCCACTCAAAAGAAAGCACAGAGGAAAAGAGCGAAGGAAGCGAAACAAGCAAGCAAGGAACTTCCGAAAGAAAAAACGGATCTTCAGAATGAGGAATCAAGCGGATTGATGGAAGTTCCTGAATTGAAAGAAATTCCTGGAACAAGAAAATGGATTAACGTTCCTGAGTTGTTGAATTATTTGGAAAAAGGTGGTTATTCTTTGACTGATACCGATGTGACATCTTTTTCCACCGAGCCTTCTTCTCGTAGGCCGAGAGAAAATGCGGTTGATTCAAAGTTTATTCGTCTCACAGACGCGGAATTGCAACAAGCTTTCCGCAAATTGGTTACCCGATATCCCAAAATTGAAACTCGATTTGTTGACGCAGTAATTCCTCCGAATCAAACTTTTTGTAATTTCTCTTTTGTACCCGCCTCTGGAGCCAAACCCGATGCCAAAGGAATGTACGGCGTGGTCAAATTTCGAGGAGCTTTTGCCACTGAACAAGATGCCGAAGCGCAAGCAGTCAAGATTATTGAAACTTCAGATGCATACCACCATATCCACATGGGTTTGACTGGTCATCCGATGCCATTGGTGAGCGATGATAATGACGACTTTACTCTCGAGGTGCAGTCGGTTGGATTGAAAGAAACCCTTCAAAAAGAGATGTCTGACGATATGAAGAAACGAAGAGAGAAAGAAAAGAAAGAATTAGATGAAGCAAAGACGAGGGCCGAAACTTTGAAGAAGAAAGAAGAGGCTGCCATTCGTGGTGAAGTAGATGAATTTGAACAATACACCACTTTGCGAGTCAAACGTGCTAATTTGATTTTCTCTATTTACGAAAGTTTGAAGAATACAAAGCGATTGAAAGATACTTTAACCGCTACGATTGCACAAATTGAAAACATGGATGCAAAAGATCCTCGTTTTGCACAAGATGTCTCGGAAAGATATCGCAATGCTTGTCGCGAAGTTGGTATTGCGGATGAGAAGAATAATATTCTTCGCTTTTTGGTGGGACCAGTACCATTCGATTTGAATATTATTCCCGATAAGCTACCAGCTTTGGAGGTTAAATCTGAGTTAAAGTTTTTCAACGAAGAGGAAGTTGATCCACGAGCCACCGCACGTGAATTGGTAATCAAGGCGAAAGAAGGGAGAACAGATTTTGATGATGTTAAACCGGATAAAATTATTTTAGATGCTGCTTCATTGGAAAAGAAGACTGAGAGAAAAGAATAATTTCAAAAAAGATAACCATTCCGAAGGAAGTTTAAACCTTTCTTCTCTTTCAAAAAGAGAAGAATGATTGAATCTTTTGATTTAGTTTTTTATCATCAGCCTTGTTTTGATGGTGCTGCTTCAGCTTGGGTGGTCCAATGTTGGGCACAAGAAAACAAAATACCTATTATCTTCCGTGGTTATCCATATAATAAAAAGGATTGTCCACCAGATATTGAAGGGAAAAAACTTCTTTTTCTCGACTTAACATTTGAAGAAAAAATTATGAAAGAAATTTTAGAGAAAGCTGCTTTTGTGACAATTTTAGATCATCACAAGACAGCCATTGAATCTTCTGTTTTAAAACATCCAAAATGTAATCTTGTTTTTGATTTGGATCGAAGTGGTGCGCAAATTACTTGGGATGTGTTTTATCCCGGTAAACCTCGTCCTCTCATTATTGATTATATTGGAGATAGAGATTTGTGGCAATTCAAGCTTCCTTCTTCTCGTGAAATTAACGCAGTTATTCTCGCTTCGACTCCTACGATTGAAGATATTCACATTCTTTACACTTACTGGAATACTGATAAATTTATTTCTGACGGAACCAAGCTTCTCGCTCAAAAATTAAAAGTGTTGGAGGATCTTGCTCTTAATTTTTTCTGGGCACTCATGCCCGACCCAGAAAACAAAGAAAAATATAAAATTTTAATTGGACCTTGTCCGGGTGAGTTCCGGAGTGATTTGGGTGATTTCCTCAACAAAAAATATTCTCCAGATTTCGTGGCGCTTTACTCTGAAACTTATGATATGAAATATTCAGTAAGTTTCCGTGGCCAAGGAAAGGTTGATTGTTCCAGACTCGCTAAATTTTTTGGTGGTGGTGGACATTTCAACGCGGCGGCTTGTATAACAGAAAATCTAAATTTTTGTTCTTTCTTGGTAGGATAGGGTTAAACATTTTTTCCTCAAAGGAAAAGATGCCGATTGAATTCGACTTAGAAAGTTTGCGCCAAAAATACTCTGTGGTGAACTATCTTGAAACTGGATTATATGATCCGCGCAAAAATGTGAGCATTCGTAAAGCCTTGAGTTCTGACTTTCGCAAAGTCTACTCTCTCGAATTGCGTAAAGAATGGGTGACACTCGCTGAAAAGGCTTTTCAAAAAGATCTTTCTCGTGGGCGATTAACTCTTTTACACATGGATAGCAATGATCTGCAAGAAGTGTTAGTGGGAAATCCCGATTTCGAAGAAAGAACATTGTTCTTTTTTGATGCACACGTGGACAACTCTGAGATTCACGGCTTTCGCAATTTGTGTCCTTTACTCCATGAATTGCAAGCTTTGGAATGTTTAGCACGAAGAGACCATATCATTTGTATCGATGATGTTCGCATTCTCCGTCATCTCCATCCATGGGGTGAACAATCTTATGGAAAAATCGACTTTCTTTCTGAAATTCAAAAAAGAATTTTGAGTTTGAACTCGAAATATACTTTTTCTTATTTACCAGGGTATTGTACAGACGATGTTATGATTGCAATTCCCCAATAATTTTGCAAAAAATATTTTTTCATACTTTCTCAAAAAACTATGTCTACCATCCTTCGACTCGCTCAAAATCCTGGTCTACAAAATTCACTCCCTCCGCTGCAAACAGTTGGTGCATTGCCCCCGATCAATTTGATTTTGGGAGCTGCCACTTCTTCAGTGAACTTCGATGCGATTCCTGGAGGTAATAATCTCCGTTTGAACATTACTACTCGTTTGTTGGGAGCGACTGGAATTGGTACAGTATTTTTGCGCATCAATGACAATACTGGGGCAGTGTACGATACGGTCAATTGGATTGGTCTCAATCCCCAGACCACCGGAACTGTTACTGGTTCGTCCGTTTTCGCCGCTACTTCAGGTACAATTGGAGTCTTCCCAGCCAACAGTGCCATTACTGGTGCTTGTGGACATGCCGTCATTAATCTTTCTGGCTGCCGAGCTCCTTTCTTCAAGAATGTGGTGTCTCAGTGTTCTCACATTTCTTCGGGAACTGATGGACGTTTGGCCATGTCTCAAATTACTTTCCGCAGCACTGGAACTACCTTGTCCCAAATTAAGATCACCAGTTCAGATGGAGACTTTGCCACCGGATCAATTTTCACTTTGGCCCCCTTGTAAAAGAAAACTTTTAAAAAAACTTTTTTCTCTCGAGAGAAAAAAGAAATGTCTCGTATTTCTTCCTCGGCTGATTTGCGGAATCAAATTCCCAGCACCCAATTGATTGCCTCGGTGATTCCTTCAGTTTCTTTAACTCTAAATTCAGCCACATCTTCAGTTAATTTGAATAACTTTCCGGCGGGAAACTCCTTTGTAGTCAATGTAAATACCAGACTTACCGCCTCTGATGCAAAGGCCAACGTATTTATGCGCTTTAATGATATTACAGGAACGGTCTACGATCAAGTTGCATCACACGGAGTTGATGATACCGAGGCCACTGTTGCAGCGTACAACCAAAGCAGTTTCTCTTTGAGTTTTTTCCCCGCCAACGGAGCCCCAACGTATCATTCGGGTAATGCAACAATTCAACTCCCGAACGCCAAAAATACCACTTTCTTTAAAAACTTTACTGCTGTGGGAAATCATGTCACTACTGGTTCTGAAGCACGAGTTGGTATTACACAAGGAATTTGCCGAAGTACTGGGGCATTGTCTTCCATTCAATTCTTTTTGTCTGAAGGAAATTTCGCAACAGGAAGTTACTTCGCGATTGCTCCAGCCCCCTAAAAAAATCTTTTCTTTTTCTCGCAAAGAAAAAGAAAAAGGAATGTCGAAAGGCAACATTGAATCCTGACAAACTCAATTTTCAGAGAACTAACGAATGTATAGCCAATTGTCGTATTAACTTTGTTTGCGAGGATTGCCAAACCAAATTGTTGAATTGTCCTTTGTGTCGTTCACCAGAAGTCAATCGAGACACTTTAGTTGAACGTCTACTAAAAATCTTATTTTCTATAAAGGTAACTTTCGATTTTCTCATGTTTTTTATGTTGTAGTTTTAAATTGTGCAATTTTGTTCGACGGATTTGATGCAGATTTATTAAGTACAATTTATATCACACTTTATATACTTGTTGCATATATTAGCAGAGAAAGTGGTGCATTTTTTATTCCTCGACTTTTCAACGGAAAAGGTAGGTTGTGCCAATTGGCTTTCTATATTTTTAGTTATTGTCTTTTAGGAAGAAACAATTTCCCTCTTCAAGTACAATTACCTTATTATTTGACAATTGTCAATGCTTCAATTATTTTCTGTCAAATCTAATACCATTTTTCTCCGTGGAGAAAAATGACTTTTTATTTAAAATTTATAGGATTTTTTGTCCCGATCAAATGCTAGTGTGGACATTTATTCACAACGGCGGGTTTTCTGCTCTCGTTAGCGAGAGTGGCAATCTAATTGATGACCTTCGAAGAAATGGAGGTATTTCCTTTTTGTACACTCGAGAAGAGTGGCAATCGGAAGAACGAAAATGCTCTTACGAAGAAGATATTGAAAATGTCTTTTCCGAAGAGCAAATTCGAGAGCATTTTCATGTTGTTGAATATAACATTGAAGAGAAGTATGACAGAGAAGTCATTGGTATTGTCTTAAAGGACAATCAAGGATTCAATCAACTTGGTGGAGTTATTCTTCGAGGTGACGAAGATGATCTTGCTCAATTGGTTGTTGAATACGAAGAGATTCCTCGCTTGGAATCAAAGGTTTTGTGGCATAATATTCCTTACCATCTTCGTATTGACGATATTTTTCTCTATTTTGGTCATTCTCATGAAGATGGTTGTTCGGAAGAGAATATGTGCCAATATTGTATTCATAGGCTTAAATACAAAATGTACGATCCATTTTGTACGGCTACTCACATGTGTTGTTGGTGCGAGATGAATCGCGACTCAGAAGAAAGTGCTGTCTATGAAAGTCATTCCAGCGAAAATCTTATGGAGAAAGAAATTGAACCTGAAAATATATTTCAAGACGAAAAAGAAAAAAACTAAAAATGCTCACAAAGTTATCTAATTAAACTTTCTACGGAAAGTATAATTAGATAACTTTGTTTAAAAATTGGTTTTTCCTTGAAAAGAAGAAAAATAAATCGGTGACTTAATTTTTGTTTCAAATGTCGTTTTTACTCTACACTGCTGCATTTTCTCTTTACCAAGATCGAGATGGTAAAAGAATTGAAATTACTGTAACCGGAGGAAATAGAGTTTCTTTTCTGAAAAAAGATATTGAAATGGTTGAATTCTTTTTTATTCCCGGTAGTTGGTTTTACTTGACACAAGACACTTACAAAGTTTGTGTTACTGTTCGCTCAAAACCAATTGCATTTTATTTTGATTCATCTAAAATTAAAGTTGCCAATTCTTGTTATACAGAATTTTCTAAACTTTTAGAATAAAGGGTTTTATACTCTCCGCGGAGAGTGTAAACATCTACGAATTGGTTAAACATCCTGAGATTAAAGATTCAATTTGAGCAGCAATCTCTCTAATCTCAAAATCGGAAGATTTTTCTAACTGTGTAACAAGAATGTATAAAGTTTTATATCCAGCTTCACGAAAACCGAATTCTTCTTTTTCCGCGAGTAAAAGAGCTGTTTTCAAGTATTCTTTTTGTAGTGTTGGATTTGTCTCACCTTCCAAGAGTTGAAGAAGTTGAGAAAGATTCATCTCTGATTTGGCTAATTGATGAGCATGATGCAACACATCTTTCAAACGAAACGTCATTGTTTCGAAATCTGTAATAATTCTCTTAAGATCTTCGATTTTTAATGAGATTGGGAGATTCTGTTGCGAGCAATTAATAAGATAAGCTCGAGTGTCTGCCATTAACAAAGCTAACTCGAGATCTTTTAAGTTGTGCTTCTTAGCAATCGCCATTAATTTAAGAGTAACATTACCCCACAATTGTACTCCTTCTTGGATTAAACGAGTTGCCATCTTAGACCAAGTCTCAAGATCCTCATCAATATTTGGATTCTTTGCATCAAGTTGTTCCATACGAAGAACACAGATATCAATTGGATACATATCACAACTTGTACTTTTTCGGTGTATTTGGTCTTTGTCTTTTTCGATTAAAATGTAACTTTCAACGAATTTTCCTTGTAATAAAAGATTTGCGAGCTTTGGAGTGTTGGTAGCCATTTCTTTAGTAAGACTGTTTATTAATTTAACCCCGAAAGGGTGTTTAATGAAAAAAGTCAATTTTTAAAATTGACTTTGTTCTCAAGTATTAAAAAAATTTTATCCGAGTTACAATGGCAAAGAAGTTTGATATCTTTCAAATTCAAGGTGAATATGGTTGTTCACCTGTAACACTTGAAGAAATCAAATCCTTTCTTCATAGTCTTACCGATCTCAAAAGTTATGAAGATCTTGTCGAATTTACAATTGGTATTTCATGTGGTATCAATAATAATGAAATGGAAGTCATACAACGTATTCTCCAATTAGCTCGGGATTATACTGACAATCTCGAAGTTAAAAAAGAACTTTCTCAAGAATATAAGAAAAGTTGTGCCAAGATTAAAGAGAATGAACATTACATTGATTCTATGTTAAAAAGATTAGATCCCGCCAGTAAGCAAACTGCTCACACTTGGAAAAAGAGAACTCTATCTCTTCAACAATTTATGTCTGAAAAACAAGTAGATCCTACTCTTCGAGTGTACAAAGGTCCCGATCCTAACGACATTAAACCAATTCCTATTGTCATCAATGGAAAAGTGGAAGAGTACCTACCAAAAACCAAATAAATTTCTCTTTCTTTGCGAAGAAAGAGAAGTTTAACCCCGAAGGAAGTTTAACCCCGAAGGAAGTTTAACCCCGGGGGAAGTTTAACTGTGAGATTCTTCAATATTTCGATTTGAAAGATATTCTCGGAAAGTATCATTGACTTCATATGAGAGAGTAGGATGTACAGACAAAATTGAAAGAATTTCTTCATAGTTATCTTCCGCATAGAGTCGAAAATGTTTTGCCTTGGAACGAACCCAAAACGGAAGAGACAACTTGTCGTTGTCATTAACAAAACTCAATCTCACTCTTTCATACGGAAGGATTGAATTAAAATTCAATACAAGATTGGAATATAAATTGTCAAAAGTAATTATTTCAAAAAAGTTCTCTCCTCTTTCTTGTAAAGTATTTGCAATGGTATTCTCTACTGTTTCCATGAGACAAGAATGAAGGAAAATCTCAGTATATCCAGAGTCTCCATTAAAAAGAGTAATCATACCTTCTCCATTTATAAAATTCAAAATTTTAATCATCAGCTTGTGGCGACAAGAAGCATGACTAGTCGTCAAGAGATCAACCATTCGATTCCAAACGGAAGAAAAAGTATCTGCGGAGAAAGTTTCACTATTCATACTGACAAAGAAGTTTCTTTTTCAGGGAAAAATCAAAATTCAATTTTTAAAGAAAATTGATGGTCTTTTTGATATCTATTCCAAAACTGAGTTTTCTTTTCATTGATATAAAAGATGTTTAAACATCTTTTTGGGGTTAAACATCTCTTCGAGATTGGTTAAACATCTCTTCGAGATTGGTTAAACATCTTTTCGAGATTGGTTAAACATCTCTTCGAGATTGGTTAAACATCTCTTCGAGATTGGTTAAACATCTCTTCGAGATTGGTTAAACTCATCATGAATTTTCCTCAAGTTGTTAAAACTGTCTTCCAGACTTTACAACAACATGGCGAAGTTCGTCAACATGATGCGACCGGCGAACTCAAAGGATGTAGTTATGAATTCACACTCGATCGCTTTTGGTTTTGGTTATTCCCTCTTTATTTTATTGGAAAACCAAATTTATTCAAGATTTGTGCCCGAATTCACAAATCAGCTAAACATCCTTTTCACGAGAGAATAATTTCCTCAAATGAAGAAATTATTCCAAAGTTGGAGGAATTGATAGCTTTGTTAAAAGAGGATCTCAGCAAATAATTTTTCTTCCCGCGGGAAGAAAAAAGGATAAATTAATTACATTTCATGATTGATTAAAAATGTTTCCGCCGCAAAATAAGCAGTAGACAATTTTTCTCGCAAAGAACCTTCAGCTGAAAGAAAGGTCTCTCGAAACAAGGAACAAACTTCATTCTCAAGTTGTTTTGTTTGAAAGATTTGAACTTGGTTTTTAATTTGCTCTTCAAAATTAATGGTAGTTTGTTCTAAGTGTTCTGTATTGTTTGATAATTCTTCACTTACAAGAGAAAGTTGAATAACAGATTTCTCTTCCTCCTTGAATTCAACAAGTTCCTCTTTTGCATCAGGTATCTCCTCTTTCATGTTAGCTAATTCCTTTTTCTTTTCAATTGAAACTTGATTAATATAATATTCAAGTTTTGCCCTTTGTTGAACTACCCAAAAATAAGCGGAAGGGAAATTATGTTCCGATGGATACATAGGGTGAATGAAGACTTGTTCCAATTTCCATTTTGAATCTTCCCTTTCTCGAGGGATTTTATACCAAGAAAAAAGAGGTAAATCCAATCTAAGTCGAATGAAGCTTTTAGCATCCTCATCCAATCGATCAAAAGACAACATGGTAAATTTTTTCGAGATTCTACCATTTGTCTTCGAGACTTGCAAACAAGAAAACCAAACAAGATATTTCTTATTTGTTTGCAGACTAAAACTTTGGTTATAACTTTTTTCAGCTCTTTGAGTTGAAAAAAGTAAAAAATGGTCCTTTTCCTGTGAATAATTGTGCGTAAATCTTCTTGAAGTGCGAATTTCAGCTTCAATTGCGTACAACCCTGCATTATTCACAGGAAACAAATAACAATTTTTTACTTTGATATCACGAGGATGCTTGGGATAGTCAAAGTGAAGTCCGAGATGATAATTCTCCATAATTGATCAATAATTTATATTTCATAAAATGTTACATTAAAAATTCATTTTTATAATTTAATTAATTAAACAAGACATTCAATAAAGAAATGTCTTTCACAATTGTTACAGGTTTAGTTGATATTAAAAGGGGTGAATGGAATAGTTATTTTAGACGAAGTTTTGAAAATTACTATACTTCAATGAAAAAAGGTGTGCTTTCTTATGATCACCCCATGGTTGTCTTTATTGAAGAGAAATATTATGCAGAAACTCTCTTATTGAAAAAAGAATTTCCTCAAACAAAAATAATTGCAACTTCTTTAGAGAAAATGAAGTTGTATTCTGAACGAAATCGAATCCAACAAATTCAAACTTCAAAAGAATATCAAGCATTATTGAAAAAGGAAAGTAAAGTTAATCCAGAACATTGGTGTCCTGATTATGATATTGTTACTTTACAAAAAGCAGAATGGATGAGACAAGTAATTCAAGAAAATCCATTTGAAACTGATTATTTTGTTTGGATTGATGGTGGATATGGTAAAGGATCTTTAAATTTGGCGTTACCAGCTAAATTAAATATATCTCAAATTACACAACATATGAACTTTGAAAAGATTTTTTTTCAAGTTTTAGGTCAATATCCTCGAGATACAACTATTTTTCCTAAATCAATTTCACCAGAGAATTATTTTCAATTAAATGATACATTTGTTTCAGGTGGTATTTACATTGCCGGAAAAAATTCTTTACCATTGTTTGAATTATATTTCGATTTTGTGAATTATGGACTTGAACATAATATTATTGACGATGATCAATATTACTGGTATTTATGTATGAATCATTTTCCTGAATTATTTGTTTTTCATACAATTCCTTCATGGAACGAAGTATTTTATTTAATAAAAGATTTATCTTGTGCAAGTGAGAGACAACTTTCATTAGAATCCCAAAAGGCTTATCAAGAAATAAACAATAAAAAGATTGCTATTCTTTTGACGGGAAATTTTCGAACCTGGAAAAATGTATATAAAGACTGGATGTCTACGTACGATTGCTATGCAATTGTCTACAATAAAAAATATGGTTATCACCCTTTTATTTTAGGAGAATTAAATTATCTTCCCGAAGAAGATGTTGATATTTCTGAAAATTTCCTTGATAGTGAAAATGTCAAATTTAAAAAAGTAGTAATCGTACCTCAAGAAAGAAGTCTTGACATAGAAGAAAAAATGCATCCTGAGATGAAAAACATTTTTCATGGATATTACCAATATTTAACCTGCCTCATTGCTTTTGAACAATTACCCGAATTAATGCAATATGATTATATAATTCGTTCAAGATTTGATCTTAATGCTCCATTAAATATTACCCACCAATTAAAACAAGTTTTTGATACTTTTGAACCTATTCTCCTTCTCAATTCACTTGGATGGAATTTTGGCGAGAGACATTACGAACAAATCTCTTCTTACTCTCAACTATTTTCTTCTTTCACAAAAGCTGTGTTACAACCAATAAATTCAGCATTTTCTTTTGCTAATCTCGATTCAATGATTTCCGACACTGTTTTTCTGGGATCTCCCCAATTATTAAAAGAATTTTTTACCTTTGCAGTAAATGTGTATTTTTCACCTATCTCCTCTCTTTGTTGGCAGAAACCACCTCATGGAATTCTCGAACAATTTTTACGAACGAAACAAATTCAAGCTCATCTTTTTAATTTTGGTACTATTCTCCGTCCCCCGAGATACAACCCTGAAATTAAAGATAATTATCCTTGTCAAGAAAAATTAAAAATTGCTCTTATTATCAGTGGCCATCTTCGTGGAACTTCTTTGTTATTACCTCCTTTGGCCTGGTTTTTAAAACATCATATTACAATCTTTTATTCTGGATGGTTTGATGAAGAGTTTCCCTATGCACTTCGCGATTTAGCAGAATTAAATCAAATAAATGTTAAATCACATGTATGTTTTGATTTTCTATCTGTTTCGGACCGAATTGTACAAGAAAATCCTTCTAAAAATTATCTTCAACATCTTGATACAATGGGAGAAAAAACTTTTGGTAATGCTTGCTCAATGTGGTATCGATTTGAACAAGGATTAAATCAAATTCAAAATCCATCTGAATTTGATTTAATTATAAGATGGAGGCCTGATCTTCAACTTCATGGTAATATTCCAATAGATGAATATTGGTTATATCACAGTGTCAAAGAAAAAGTTATTATGATGCCAAAATGGCATCAAAAATATCCTCTCAATTGTCAGATGATGGATCAATGTTTCTGGGGTCCTCCAGAAATGATGACTAAATTAAAAATGTATTCAAGAAGAAAAGAGCATCTCACTTCAGAATATGCTCATACTGGAGAAGCAATGCTTGCAAGAATTATAAAAGAAGAGAATCTTCCAATAGAAAGATGCTACTTTGAATATGGGCTAAGGAGAAATCATACAATTGAAAGAATTTTGTAATGAATCGAAGAAATCCAAGAGCAGAATGTCCTGATTGCGGACTTCAATCGAGATTGTTGTGTGAAGATGCATGTCAAACATATGTTTGTCAAACTCCCCGATGCAGTCTGTATGAGAGATATTTCTTTTATGATGCAATTGCTGGACATACTGTACCAGGCCACGATCCTCGATGTGATCAAATTTCCTACTCATCTACTGATGAAGATAATGTTCAAGAAGATAACTTTGACGAGGAAGAAGAATTTTCTGATTATTAATGAAGAGAAAAGTATTAAACAATTTTCCTCCTTTGAAAAATGGAGCGATTCACTTTGATTGACAAGGATGACGATACCAAACTAGCACATTTTTCCGCTACAGATGAAGATGATGCTTGGGCACAGTTTCTTAATGATGGTGAAAATAAAGAGCTGATTGAAGAAATGATTGAACACGCGCTTCTTGAATATCGATCAAAATATAATAAAGAGCCAAACTTGAAATGTTTTCAGTTTAATCCGTATGGTAAGGTTAATGATCTCGACCAATGTCTCTTCCTGTTAAATATGAGATATGAAATGAAAGCTGATGAAGACGACGATGAGGATGAAAATGAAGATGAATTTTTTGAGGAGGGAGATGATTAAACGTCTTTGAGAATGATTTAAACCTCTTTTGACTTCCCAAAATGGAAGTCAAAAGTGTCTTAGTAACTGGTAAAACTGGACCTCGCGCCGAGGAAGAAGAATATGAGATTACAGAAACTGAATTAACTTCATATACTATTATTCCTTTAAAACCGGGATATCGAGTGAAATTGTGGTGTAGCCATCTCGAATTGACTGCCGAATTCAAAGATGAAAAGGAGTTTGAAGAATTGAGAAACTTTCTTGATTGTTATCCTCATAAAGATCGTTTGACACAAATGAAAGAAAGAAGAGCGAGAAAAGAAAAATAATTACATCGTATTACTCCAATAAAACCAAACACTACCATTAAAGGCGAAACGATAAACATTTGACCCCGCAGTTTGACCTATTGTTGGATAAGACATTGCTGTATTACCAGCTCCACTTCTAAGTGTTGTCCCTATCGAACTTAAAGTTCCCGTTTGGCCTTGAGTTAAAAGATCAATTCTCATTCCTGTAAATGCCCCTTCTGATATTGTTGGTAAATTAAATGTATAAGGGCCCCGTCCAACTTCATTGGCAGATTGACAAGCAAACAAACTTCCTGTATAGGGTGGAACACCCAAAGTATAAGTTCCAGGTGTTAGTAATGAAGGATAAAATCCACCATGAGCACCATTAATAGCAATAATTGTTCCAGCAATTAAAGATTTACTTGGATAACTATCAGCATTGATACCATAACAATTAATTACAGTTTTATTACCACTAGCAGATGCTGATACATCAGTAGAATTTATAATTACAGATCCAGTTAAATTGGATATATTAATTCCAGAACTACCAATTATATTGACATTTGCACAATTGGTTGCGGTGGAACTAATTGAATGGAGCATATTAACACCTGTTGAAGTACGTATACTCGCATTTAATGAATTCACTAATGAACAAAAGGAAGATCCCGAACTTGTAACATTTAGACCCGATAAAATCAAAGATCCCGTAGATGTATACATTCTGGAGTTTTGACTTATTCCCATTAAACAGCGAGTCGGTCTCGAATGAAATGCTCCGACCGATCCAGATTGACCCATTTGACATGAATCACTTGAAAAAATTATCGAACGTAAACCCCAGGTAACATCTACATTTCTACAACCGATTACACAAACATTATCCATTGGATATGTATTAGGTACATTGCTGTCACTGGTTAAAGAAAGATATGATCCAGTAGATGCTAAAATTAAGGAATTATAAGCTTCTGAAATTCCAGATCTAGAAGAATTAATTATAGCTGAATACTGTGAATTGTTTATTATAAGTGAATCATACACACCCAACAAACAACCATCTACCGAACCGATAATACTCGAAGCATTACCACCCAATATTAAACCTCGTGAAGATCCCAGAGTACTATTACGCGCACCAATTTGTGCTCCATTTAGTACTGCAGTGCTCGTGGTACATGATAAACAACCAACTATACAATTATTACTTCCACCATTGATAGAAGATTGATCGGAAGATGAAATTGCAGAGTTTAATGAGTTGGTAATACTACAAAAATAACCAGAATCAATAGCACATCTAAAACAGTTAGAAGAAATTGTATGAGCCGCTCCTCCAAGGATGGAACTGTGTGTTCCTGCGTTACTATTACTGTTACCAAATGTGACCGATTGTGTATTTGATAACAATCCTGTTGGTCCGGTAGCTCCTTGGATTCCTTGTACTCCTTGGATTCCTTGTACTCCTTGAGGACCGGTGGGACCTTGTACTCCTTGTACTCCTTGGGTTCCTGCAGGTCCGGTGGGACCAGTAGGTCCTTGTGGTCCATCTGCTCCTGCAGGTCCGGTGGGACCAGTAGGTCCTTGTGGTCCATCCGCTCCTGCAGGTCCAGTGGGACCAGTTGCTCCTGTATTAGTTGCACTACCAGCAATTCCTTGAGGACCAGTTGGACCAGTTGGACCAGTTGGACCATCTGCTCCTGCTGGTCCGGTAGCTCCTGTATTAGTTGCACTACCAGCAATTCCTTGAGGACCAGTTGGACCAGTTGGTCCAATAGCACCTGCAGGTCCAGTGGGACCAGTTGCACCTGTATTTGTTGCACTACCAGCAATTCCTTGAGGACCAGTTGGACCAGTTGGACCAGTTAATCCAATATTTCCTTGAGGTCCGGTAGGCCCAGTCGCGCCTGTGTTAGTTGCACTACCAGCAATTCCTTGAGGTCCCGTAGGACCTAAATTTCCTTGTACTCCCTGTAATCCTTGTACTCCTTGGGGTCCAGTGGGACCCATAGGACCAATTTCTCCTTGAGATCCAGTTGGACCAGTTGCTCCGGTATTCGAGGCAGTTCCCGCGGGACCAGTCGGACCTGTCATTGACCCAAGAAACAAAAATGGTGGTAATGATGACAAATTATAAATCCGGGACATTCTTTTCTTTTTAAAGAAAAAAATTATTCAAATATTGTCTGATAAAAAATTTTCATGACTTTTTCTTCTCCAAATTCGAGGTAGGGATTATCGGTAGAAGAAACCAAGTGAGGAATTTTCCATAACAATTGTTGACATTCTTCTCGGTTAGTGAAAATTTTTACCCGATCTTTTCCCAGTAAAATGTGAGCATTGTCATTGGTAATTGTCGCAGGACAAGTTAAAATAGGTTTATTTAAAATGCCAAACTCGGCTACGGCTAGTCCAAAAGTTTCTCCTTCTTTTCGGGCGTGAATCATGGCATCACACCCTGCCAGAAAAGAGCCTTTTTCAGAAAGAGAAGTGGTAGCTGGTAAAAAGAGAACTCGTGGATGAACGGTGAATTTTTCTGTATTCAAAAAGACAAACCAAATATTTGGATGAAGGTCAATCTCTTCAGAAATCAATTGTTTCACATAATCAATGGAAAAAGTGTCATATCCACCGTGACGTCCGTAGACGTAGGCATCTGAAGGAATTTGGTATTTCTCACGAAAGAGCTTTCGTTGAAGGGGTTCTTCTTGTTCAGAAACTAAGCGAGATACAATATGAGGTAACCAAACAGCTTTGTGATCTTCAGCAATTTTCTTTGAGACACACGCATACTTTCCATGTGGTTGGTAGGCGAAAACTGAATGTATCAAACAAGGAATTTTTTCTGTGAAATATTGATCGAAATGGCCATATTTAATGACATATAATCCATCAATGTTTAATTCAGCAATAAGTTTCTCGACTTCGGCCATAGTTTGAAATTGAATCACAAACTGAAAAGCCTGTTGAAACTTTGTTAAAATATCTTTGTGAGTGAGACGAGAATACAAGATGATGGAAATACCTCCCGTCTTTTCATGGGCAAGCGCATAATCATATAAAGCGACTGTCGTTCCTCGTTCGCAAAGTTGAGGAGAAAGAAAAGCAATGGTTTTGTCCATTTTTTGAAAGAAAAGAAACTGTTTAAACATCCTTTCAGGGTTAAACTTGGAGAAGCTCCCGTCAAAAGGTGGGTCTTTTCTTTCTCCACAGAGAAAGAAATTGAAGAAGGAAGATGTACAAAGTTCTTTACATCTGAGAGACAATTCCATCCTTCAAACGAACTACACCAAGCTTGGTGTAGTCCTCGGGATTCTTCTGGAGTGTCAAAACGGTCTGGTACAACTCCCAGAGATTGGAGGGTGGAGTTGGAATTCTGTAACGAACTCCAATTACATCGTTGGTGATGATCCCCAGCTTTGGCAAGAGCTCCTCCAAGTTCTTGCACTTAAATGGACACTCGTCCCATCCAAAATTGGGATGCTTCCTCTTCAGATTCTGCTGACCGGAGAAAGTTCCATCCGCCTCACGTCTCACCTTGAGATTAAGGCGGGCATTTGCCTTTCGAGAGTCAGCGCGAGCATCAACGACCAACAGTGGATTGGTTGAAATGTCGTCCTTCACCATTTCACCAGGAGATGAAAAGAAGACTACCACGTTGCCGTAGGAAAAAGTAGACAATGCAAAATCTCCGTTCTTGAGCTCAGAGACTAAAAGGCGAACCTGAAACTCAGGCTCATTGTTATTCTTGAGAAGTGCGGAAAACATTGTTGATTGCGTTGGTCAAAAAATCTTAAGTTTTTTATCAAAAAAATCAATTTTCTCTTTTCTCTGAGAAAGGAAATGCCTAACTTTGCGATTGATTCTGATTTTATTTCGTTGTTTGCGACCATTTTAGCTCTTGTAATGGCTCTTCTTCCTCTTTTGCGCAAAGGAATGTCAGCAGGAAGTACCCGAGGTGTTACTTTAACAGCTTTGGTTCTGCTAATTGGAATTTCTGGAGTCATGGCTCAAGAACAAACTCAACAAATGTCGAGTGAATCAAAAGTTTCCTCCCGTGGACGAGAAGCTTTTATGTCAAGACCATTAGAGGGAGTGGAACCTTTGCCACCAGTTAGTCGTACACAGACCAATTTGGGCGGCAGTATGGACGACTATTTTGCAGATTGGCCAGAAATTGAACAAGAAAAAAGTTTGCTGGAAAAACTCTTTGGTTAAACATCCTTCGGGGAGGGGTTAAACATTCCTTAAAACATTCTTAACTTTTATAAGTTAAGAATTAATCATCATCATCATCATTTAGAGGAATAAAAGATTCTTCACCAAGAACATCGCAAACTTTTTGATATCTTTCCTTTTCAAATTGAGTCAATGACTTCTTTTTCATTTCAACAAATCGATCAAATATTTTTGAAGGGCAAGAACTTCCATTCAACTCGGGGTTTTCTTTGTCAACCATTTTGTTATCTCTTCCGCAATGTTGACGAAAAAGATTCGCATAAAATAAAGTTTCAAAACATCTATTAGAGAAAGACATTTCAATTTTTAAAACCTTGGAAGGATGTTTAACCCCGAAGGATGTTTAAAGCTTTCTTTCTCTTTTTAAAATCTGGCAATCAATTTTTAATGAAGATAGTTGGTATTTCGGGCGGTGCTGGTACTGGTAAGGATTTTCTCATTCGAGAATTGTTCGTACCAATGTTGACACAAGGTAAACCATATATTATTATGGCTTTTGCTGATCACTTTAAAATGGAAGCCATTGTATTTAAAGGTTTGGATCGGACAAAGGTTTTTGGACGCAAAGATTTGACTACACGAAAAGTACTTCAAACTAAAGGTACTGAGGAAGGTCGTGATCTTTATGGAAATGATGTATGGGTAAAAATTTTACATGAAAGAATGTTGCAATACATCGCAAGAGGAATTGAATACTTTTTTATTACCGATGTTCGCTTTCCTGAAGAGATGTCTTTCATTCGAGAGAGAAATGGTGTGATTGTCAGGATATCAGCACCTGATCGGTACTCTGAAGCAATGAAAATTGAAAATGGTAATGATACCAGTGTAACAACTCATCGTTCGGAAACTTCCCTCCAAGAAGAAAAGTTTGATTTTACTATTGACAATTCCTTTCAAGCGGTTGACGTGGCTAGTCAAGTAAGAGAAATTGTTTTGCTTTTACGAGAAAAGTGGAAATATGTGTGTACTATTTTCTGTGATCTTGATGATACTTTAGTTGAATGCAACCGTCATTATCGAGAAGCAATGGAAAAAGTGATCCAAAGAGTTTGTACTATCTATCCCGGTCTTGATCGAAATTTTGTAAGAAGCAAATTCTTAGCTGAAGAACATCTTGAAGAATTTTTTACCCGAGAGAATTTCGCTCGAAATCTAGCTTTGTTAGCGCCACCTGATACCAGTGATACGTTACGGCAAGAATTTTATAAAATTGGTATGGACGTTCATGCAGCAGAATTTCGTTTGTTGCCCGGCGTAAAGCAAAATCTCGAAAAACTAAGACAAAAATATCATCTTGTAATTACAACTGTAGGAGACCCTGTTGATCAAACTCGTAAATTGTTTAAAAATGGTCTCTTTGGCTATGAACTGGAATGTACCAGCAAGAAGGATGTAGGCTTTTTCCGAAATTTGATGAATAAATATCCATCGAAAAATTATGTCGTTATTGGAGATTCTCTCCATGCTGATATTCTTTCTGCCAGAAAAGCGGGTATCTTTGAACTCCATCACATAGAAAATCATTCATTTGGAGATTTAAATGTAAATTAACCTTTTATCTTCTTAAAATATCGTCCTGAGGATTTCTCTTCAGGACATAAACTTTCTTTGCGACGAAATTCTTTAATAAACTTCTTCAAATGTGAATTACAACGAATATCTTCTGCAAAACAATTAAATTCCAACCAGCCATTTCCAGTCACATCATTGGTTGGACTAGGATCAATTGATAAAGTGTTCCATCCTGGAGGAAAAATTTCAAAAGGAAAATAGAAATATGTGGTTGATCCACCATAAGAAAAACGTTTCAATCTGGCTACCAGTTGTTCTTCCAATTCAATACCAGTTTCTTCTTTCAATTCGCGAACCGCAGTTTGTGCGAGAGTTTCACCTGGTTCCTGTCCACCTTTAGGAAATCCAAGATGTTGATAATATGTTTCGACCAGTAAAAACTTATTTTCCGGAAGATAATGAAGAATTACACCCGCCCGAATCCTTTTAACTCCTCGAACCCATTGAGTAGTCAATTTCTTTTTAAAATTTTGCGAAAACCACAAACAAGAACACTTCTTTTCCATCAGACTAAGATGATCACACTTCTTATTAAGTAGAAAAACTTTTTAATTTGAAAGACATTTCTTTTCTTGAGAAAATTGATTTTATCTAATGCCCTATATGAAATTTTCAAACAATATCTACATAATGTCTGAAGTAAAAATTATTGACTCTACTGACAATCAATCTGCAATCTCGATTAAAGATTGGCAACGTTTATCTCTTCAGTATGACCAAAAGCAACTTGATGAAATCTCAGCAATTATGCAAACAAAGATGAATCAAATTTTTGACCACCGCCCTGATACATCTCGAAAATTTATTCCTCAAGATCCAGATTCGCAAGTGGTTATTACACCTCATCGAGACTGTTACACTCAGAGTGGTGAACATTTCGAGGGAGTCGCCTTTGAATTTGGAAAATTTTCTTTTACGCTCGACACAACTGAATGTACAGCCGAACTTCGATATTTCCCGTATACAAAAGTGGCTAGCTTTGTTTTGTACAAAGGAGATGATGCAAGTTGTAGAAAAAAATTTAGTTCAACTTTTGATGCTCCTCTTTCTGAAGATTTTTCTGAAGATTTGGCTAAATCTTTGTATCAATTGGAAGTCAGCCTTCAAACTGGAGGTGAATATGAAGACGACGATGGTCCACCTTGTGAATGTGAACTTTATTATTCAAATGAGTGTCTTGATAAACAATTACCCGACTAAGTAATTTCATTCTCCGCGGAGAAGGAAATTTTTTATTACTCATGTTTAGCTGCATTTGTTAAAATATTATAAATCTTCTTATGTGAAAATTTTGTCATTCGATCATGCTCTTGAAAGTCGAGTGTAATTCTTCGTTCGGCATCAGCCACACCACGAAATTTGTAATAATTGTAAAGAATGTAATACTCCCTCAATGTATCGTATGACCAACCGAAGAACTTTGAGTAGTGTTTAAAAGATTGAATGCGATATTTAGTGTTAAAATAAAACATTTGTTGTTCATAGATGACCATCAAATAATCGGTTTTCTTCAAAGGTAAACCAACTTCTAACCGGGTTTCACCAGATTGTTCAGGTGGATATGCTTGGAAAAAGATGATACCATCTAAATAAGGATAGACAGTATTTTCATCTCTCGGATTATTTGGATCGTTGTATGGTAAACGAAATTTCAATAAACTTCTTAATGGTTGAAGAGCTATAACCCATTTTTCTTGTTGAGTCATATTTTTCACCACTTCATCTTCAAAGTTCACATCGAACTTGGAACTTGGAGCTTTGGCAACTTCGGGAGCTGAACGAATATCACTCACAAATAAAAGATTTTTTTGACCTTGATATTGTTGAACGATTTCATCAGTAAATAATTTTTGATGTATTTCAATCTGGTCATTTGGTTTTATCTCAAAATTGGCTGGATCATATAGGATAAATTTCACTTCAGGAAATTTTTCGGCTAAGAGAGGAATATGAACTCCTGGTGCGGCTCCAATGTATAGTAGAGTATACTTTTCATTTTTACCAAGAGTTTTTTCTTTCGAAATAACTCGAGTTAAAAATTCAATCTCAGAGAGGAGTAATTTTCGCTGCCCGCTGTGAATTGCTTTGGGATGATAAGCTTCTTGACGATAAGTACGTCGAGGAAATTCTTTGTTAAGAAAAGTTTGAAAAACTAATTTAATCTGTTGTACAGGAGGTTGCATTAGTTTTTCTTCTTCCTTCATCTTTGCTGTTGATTCGAAGAGTTTACTTTCAACTGGTGGTTTGACATCAACATTTAAAGTGGTGGCATAGTTGATTGGTAAATGTAAATTTTTGGAGATTTTAGCCATCACATCATCAGACAAACAATAAATCAAACGTGATTTGTTATCAGATTTATCATCCACAATTCTTCCAGGAAAATTCAAATTGTATCCTGGTGGAAGATGTAGTACTGAACCTCCGTATTTTTCAAGCGAAATTTTAATAATATCTTCGAGCAATTTTCCTTGTTGTGAAATACCAGATAAAATGTAAGCGGATTTATCAAAATCGGTAATTGTACTTGGCAACCAAGGTGGATCGAAGAAAAGAACAATTTTCTTTGGATCAATATTGTATAAAACAGCGTGAATATTAATATCCTCTTCTTTCAAATTAAATTCACCTCGAATTGTTGTAACCAATTTTTCGAGACGATAATGCAGAACATTATTTCGAAGCATACCCATTCGCTTGGCATCTTTTTCATAAGAGATAACTGGTATCCCCGCGCGAGCAAAACCAAGTGTATTTCCACCAATACCGGCAAACACATCCACAATTAATTTGGCATTAGGATAATCTTTCATAAAACTTGCCAATTTATCAGCTTTATTATGAGGTGACATATAATGCAATGTTTCTTCATCATAATTAATTCCCTCTTGTAAAAGGAAAGTTTCGCCTGGAAAAAAAGAAGATAAATATTGAGAAAGTTTCTTAACAACTTTCGGTTCTTCAACCATGATTGTTTCTAACTTTGGTGGAAGGGCAGAAATATCAGTTTTCGGAATTAAAGATAAAACTTGACTTTCACGAACTGCTTCTTTAATTTCAGATAAGTTACTGACCTTTGTTTCATCTTTCGAACGATCTTTCTTTCGTAAGGAAGCTTGTTTTCTTTCGCGAATTTTTAGATTTAATTCTGGAAGCGGAATTACATTCACTCGATAACCCTTATAATATTCATAAGATCGACTTTTACGTTCTCGATCTTCAAGTTGAACTAATTCAGTTTCTTCGGCTACCGATCTTACCGCTTTTGATTGAAGTTCAACTTTTCTTTTGCTATCATTGTATTCAGAAGACCAATCAATCTTTGTAAAAATACGTTCCGCTTCACCTAAAAGAGGAATGGATGCTTTTTCAAATTGGTCTAAATTTATAAGATTATATCCTTTCAATTCGAGATATCGATTAAAGAGCTGAAACAAACTATCTTGTAAAACAAAAGTTCCCTCTTCTCCCGGAATGTGAAGATCTTGGCGAGCAAATTTACCAAATTCTTTTTGATAATCAAGTTCAGTGTACTTTGTTGTTTCTTTTACATCACCTTGTTCAAAAGCAGCGAGTTCTTCTTCAAAAATTTGTTTCATTTCTTCTTCTGAAAAAGATTCAATTTGAGAAGAGTCATCAGCAGGCTTTTCCTCTTCCGAAGAAGGTTCGACCGATGGTTCCTCTTCCGAAGAAGGTTCGAGATCAGATGAGGCTGAAATTGGCGAAGGGTTATTTAATATCTCTTCGAAGATTTCCCGCATTTCCTCCTGAGATAAATCTTGATTCTCTTGAACTTTCTCTTGAATAAGTTGAGAAAGTTGTTGAGTTTCTTGATCGTCTTGTTCTTTCCGAACTTTCTTTTCTTGTTCTTTCAATTCAAACATTTCTTTTTCAAGATCATCAAAAGAGGGTTCTTCAATTTGCTTGTCTTTCTCCGAAGAGGAGAGCATCTCCTTTTCAAGCTCATCAAAAGAGGGTTCTTTGACTTGTTTACGAACTTTTTTCTTCTTCTTTGAAGGAGATGCTTTTTTTGAGCTGAATACCTCTTCTTCCAACGCACGAAAGGCTTCCATTGACATTTTATCTTCTGTAAAAAAGATAAAGTTTCATTTTTTCAGACTTCTTTCATTTCTTCTTTCTTGATTAAGTCTATATTTCCATCTTTTAACTGCCTCGGTACTATATTGTGAAAGATCAATTTCTTCTCCTTTCGAAAGACGAAGAAATTGTTCAATTTGTGCTGGAGTTTCGGGAATTGGCATAAACTTACGATTGAACATAATTCTCGAATGAATACATCTTTTAACACTTTTTAATGCGTGATTTCTTGAATAAGAGAAAAATCTGTGTAAAAATAAACTAGCAATTAGACTAGTCCGTCCTATCCCTCCTTTACAATGAAGGTATATGACTTTTCCCGATACATATGCAATATATAACCAATCTAAAAATGCTAAAGTCTGAGAATCACTTGCTACACCTCCGAGAGGAAGTGGAAAGACTTTTCTTTCCACTTCCTGAGGAAGCAGAGAAAAATAATAAGGTTGATCAATAAGAGAGACAAACAAATTGCAACCTCTTTGTAGAAGAAAATCTATTTGTTGTTCACTGGGTAATGCACCAATCAATAAATTTCCCTTTAAGGAACAGCCAAAATCGGCTGTAATCCAATATCCTCGAAGAAAATCTCTTACTTCCATCAGACTGTAGCCAAGCAAATTGCAACCCCATTTATGAAAAGGAACATTCATAGCTTCTTGAGCCGAATAACCAATACCCCAAATTTGATCCCATGGTGAAGCTTCGGCTAAAACTTGATCCTTTGTTTCAAGAAGTAAAGTTTTCAACAATGGATTTTGAGTAAATTTAGCCAATAATCCAATCTTCATAATTTGGACTTTAACAGAATCCCATTTTTCTGGATCAAAATTGGCAACTGATCTACCCAATCTTTTTTGTTCTTTTGGAATAGAGGTAGCTAAAATCAAGGATTCCGTATGAGTATCGTTAAAATAAACTGCTTTTGAAGCCATAAAAAATTGCTCAACACAATTATACTTCCGATTGTCCAATACAAACGGAGATGGATAAAAATTAGACAAAAAATCTCGATTACCTCCAAAGAAGTATACCATTGTTAGGTAGTTTCTTTCCTCATAAGAGAAAAAACATTCAATTTTCTTTCTTTACAAAGAAAGAAATGTTTTTAAAGAAAAGAAGAAATCAAGCACAATAACCGAGGATCATATAAACCCTGTGATAGGAAGGAAAACCAATTATTTGAAATAGATGAAGGGGTTAAACATCCTTCCGGGGTTAAACCAAACGGAATTAATATATATAATTTGAGAGGACTTGATAAAGATAATATATGTTGATGAAATTTTCGATTATTGATGATTGATTTTTGATAGCATCCCAATTCCTGAAGATTAACATCTCTTCTATCTAAATTTGTAGAATTTCTTAGTTGTTCTTGTAAAGTTGCTATTTGTGCCAATGTTTTTTGTTCATGTTGGTAGTTAAAATTTTCTGCCTTAATTTCAAAAGAGATTTCTTTTTGTGATGAATAAAATAGCCACAAGAGATGATATGCATAATCTATTTTTTTATCATATAAATAGATGGAAATTTTATATCTTGCAATAGAATCCGAGTTTAAAATATCTTTAAAATAATTGATTTGATATCGCAGATAACTAGAATCAAATATAAAAATAGGCTGTGGATCATTATCAAATGTAAAATGTATTTCAAATTCACAAAAGGACTGAGAATATTCTGAATTACATCGATTTATTTCATGCATTAATGAACATATAATAAATTCGCGAAAATTCAAATGTGTAATAAAAGGAAGAATTTGTAAAGTATCAAAGTCAACAATTAAGGTAAAATGAATCCCAGGATAACTCTTTCTTTGAAAAAGTGCAAAGAGTTGATTACATCGCTGAATAATATTACCTTGATTGTCTTGAATAGAAATTTCGGGTCTGGTTTCTGTGTTACTTCCCAAAAATATGTTTAAATCATAATAAACATCATGATGTAAACAAATGGTGATATTTTTAGTTTGTTTGTGTTGATCAAAAAATGTTTCAAATAATTCAGTCATTTCTTATCTTTCACAAAAGATAAGAAATCAGTTTATCATTTTTTTTAAAATGATCACACATCTTCATGTTCCTTGAATCGATTTAATTCGTATTTTAATTGAAGTGGATTAATTTCACTTCTACGAAAAGATTTGTTAATATCAATCTTCTTTTCATCTTTCTTTTCATCTTGTGAAACTTGACAATCCTTTTTTGAAAGTCTTTTCGTGTAAGAATCGAGCAGTTCATCTGGAAAGGGCATGGAATCTTTTTTAGCTTGCACACGATAATCTTCAATTGTTTTAGGTAAAATTTCAATGGCGTATCTCCCCAGTAATTGATAGTAACTACTGACCCATCGATGAAAATCTTCAGCCTTCTCCCGGTCCTCTTTTGGTAATTGAAGTTGTCGATCAATATTTCCAGCAAGTTCAGTGTATTCGGCTTTATGATTGTTGAGTTCTTTGATTAAAGTGGAATAATCTTTCAAATATGAAGCAGTAAAACAAGTTAATGCAAGCCAGGAAATGACAATATTTATTGCTTCAAAAACTTGAGAATCAACTGAAAAGACAGTTTTAATAGTATTTAATAAACTTGTAAGTGAACTTAATATAAACACTGCACCGTCTAAATAATAAGAACGGCGAGTGTATACTTGAACATCACGAGAATACATCCAAGTGTATCCTGCACAATAATCATGAAGAGTGGCTAAAGAACCTTCCAAATCAGAAGTCCAATCGGAAGCACGAGGAGAATGCATTTTTTCTTCCCCAATGGGAAGAAAAAGAATTCAATTTTTTACATAAAGTGACTTGTAATAGGAGCCATTTGGAACTCCCTTTCACGTTGATTCATTTGAGCTCGGTAATCAGCTACCATACTTTCACGAAAGTAAAGTTCATCAGCTTCTTGTCGACTAGTCGCAGCATCCATAAAATCTTCTTCTGAAAATCCCATTCGTCGATAGCCAGACAGTACTTCTCCATTTGGAGCGCGCATATCAAGATGTTCAATATTACTTCTTCCGAGGAAAAGGCCATCGTAAGGATTGTTACTCGTTTTGTAGAATGTGCTGGCTGGATCAAAGGAACGGAAAGTGGGATTGTACAATGATTCAGAGATACCAATCGAAGATGCTAAACGATGTTCACCAGTATCAAGAGCAGGATGATTTCGGTGAATAGCCATTTTTGAAGTCAAAAAATCAGTTTGTCCATTATTTGTCCAAGTCAACTCGTTGAATCCATCGTAAGAATGAAGCTGTTGACCAGGAACAAATGACTGGCTGGGCGAAAGAAGAGAATGTTCAGTATGAGCTGGTCCTGGTTGATGACTGGAATAACCTCGAATACGAGTGTTATAAGCATCATTAAGACCATTATTAGGTAAAACAAATGGATATTCCGGTTCATTTTCATGAGGGCCTCCCAAGATTTTAAAACCTTGTCTTGAAGGTCCATTTTGTGGAACATCAATCTTTTGTGAATAAGGTCGGGGATTCATAAAAAGAATACTTTCCACATTATTATGAACCAGTTGTGGACGAGGTTCATTAATACGAGAATTAAATCCACCCCAAGCTTTGGCATCGCCTGGATTGAGAGGAATTACCGGAGGATCTCGATATTCTTTTGGCCCAGCACCATATTTACTCGCATACCACAAAGGAGGAGCTGACAACCCAGTTAAATTGGTTGGAGCTGGGTATTGAGGGAAAGGATTTGGTTTTTCGACAGTTGGTATTTGAGGTGGACGAAATCCTTCTCGGCTCTTTGTGTAATAAGCTGTTAAAACAATAAAAAGAAGGATAATACCAAATGTGATTAAACACATGGATTTTGTCTCTTTCACATCTTTTTGTAAAAAGAAGATACCAATTCCAATGAGAATTGCAAGTCTTGTAAGAGCGTTTAATTTCGAAGCAATATTTCCATTTGGATTGGGCAACAATTCAAAATTGCGAAATAATTCAGTTGGATCTTCTAACCAAAAAGAAGCCATTCTTTCGCAGTCAAAAGAAAGGAAGGGATTAACTTTTATTCGGGAAAATAAAAAATCTTTTTCTTTCTTTCAACTTCAAAAGAATGTCTCTTGTAAATGGCGGAATTACACATGGTTGGATTTCTTCAATAAAACCAGATGCAAAGCCAATCTTCCTAGTAAATCGAGGTACCATTTATGATGCTCTTCATGACCCAAAATTCTCAATTTTTATGAAAATGGTCCAAAAGACCCATTTCTTGGATCTTCTCAATGATTCAAAAGCAAAGGTAACATTGTTAGTTGTACCCGATGCAGGTATTCCTCAAGATGTACAAAAACAATTATTACAATGTACTCGAGCTGAGACCACCGCGATTGTGGGCGCCCATCTTTTTGATCTGGTACGAGGACCTGACGATTTATTTGCACATCAAGTCATTCTTCCCACCCGTAACCCTAAAGTAAAGCTCACTTTAGCAGAAAGAAAAATTTCTTTGTTTTTAACGGGAAGTTTACAAACTATTACTTTAACCACTAACGGCAACTTATTTATTAATGGATATATCTATTGTATTTCAGAGCCGATCATCCCATAAAAAAGAAAAAGTTTTTTCTCCCTTTCAAAGGTAGATGTTATCCATTTTTCTCGTTGCTGCGCTTGTTTTAGTTTATGCCTCATTGGCTCTCGATTCGGAAAGGAAATGTCGTAGCGGACAATCAGTTCCTGCGAATCAAATGAGTATTTTGACCTTTTTACACACTGTGATGATCATTGGTAGTGCATTGGGTGTTCTGTACGGAGGCTACCATCTCTTTGTTTCTGATCAAATGAAAAGTAAGGTGGAGAACTACTTTTAATAGAATGAAGGTTGCATTTGATTTCGCGTGATAAAAATTTATTTCCCACAGGAAATAAATTATTCTTTCTTTTCTTGACTTTCAGCTCTCTGATTAACAAAAACGTGGTGTAACACATCATTACTCAAATAAGTTCGAATAATTTTTGCTTTCATCTTCAACCAAAATGCGGTTGCACTTTTGGTATTTGTCGTCCATTGAAAAGATGTGTAAGCTTTACAAAGATATTGATACAAGGCTTTTCCATATCCACGATCTCGAAATTGAGGGTGAACACAAAACAATCCCATTTTAACTTTGTTTTCACGACGAAAAATGGCACAACTACAAGCGTGAAGATTTTGTTCAGTGCAACCAATTACCCATCCTTGAAAGCTTGGAGAACGAACTGTGTTATTATAAATTCTTCGAGTTAGATGTGGAAATGATAAACGCAAAAAGTGATACAAATTAATACGACGGAGAAAAACAAATTTCATGCATGTATTTTAAAAAGGGAAAAAAGGTTTAACTCATGGATGATGAAGATGATGTCAATTGTTCTTTTTCTTTTCCCACAGGAAAAGAAAATCAATTTAAACGTCCTCCAAGGTTAAACCAATCTTGAAGAGATGTTTTAATCATCGGTTTTTTCATCTGCTTTTGTAGGAGGTTTCAACCATGCGAAATATTCGGGATATTTCTTCCGAATCTCATTTTCTTGTTGAGGCGTCAAGGTTTGAGTAATACCCAACAGTTTTTTCATCTCCTCACAATTCTTGGTCTTCAGATGTGTAGCAAATTTAGCTGCGAGTAGATGTTTCAAGGCCTTGATGTCCATGAAATTCGCCGCAAGTAACATGTTCAGCAAAATAAATATGTTATTATTTGAATCATAAGGTTCCACAAATTCAACATCCCATGGATCGCAAGCATCTTTGAGATCAGCCGAAGGAAGCGGTGGCATAACAACTTTGGGTTCCTTATTTTTGTAATGTTCAAGATATTTAACAACTTCCGTCATGATTTCTCTGGTAATTTGTTTAGTTTCAAATGAAGGTGCGTTTGGATTTACTTTCAACAAACCTAACAACATTTCACTTTTACGAGCAGCCCTTCGAGAAATTTTAATCTCTCCATCAGAGCAAACCAAGATTACATTCTCGTCAGAAACACCGGCATCCAAACCTTGAACTTCAGCCATTGTTATTAAAAGATGGAGTTGTTATTAGAAGATGGGAATTGTTATTAAATGATTTTGTTTTTCTTTGAGACAGCTCAAAGAAATAATCAATTTTTTAGGGTCTACTTTAGTCTCTTAGTCCAAATCCGGCTAGACTACCAGAGTGGCTGGGGGAGTAAGGTGCTCCTGCAGACGAAGATGCAACTGATCTTGTACCACTATGACCGCGAAGTCTTTCTAACAAAGATTTACCCGCTGGAGTCAACTCTTTGGGTTCTTTCTTCGGTTTCTTTGACTTCTTCGACTTTCTCTTCTTTTGAGTCTTACACTTTCGTGAGCGAGACCGGCTTCGTGAGCGAGACTTCCTCTTCTTTTGCACCTTTCGGCTTCTTGAACGGGATCGGCTTCGCGATCTCGACTTTGATTTCTTTGAACGTTGCCGTCGTGCACGGCTGCGTAATTTTAACTTTGCCATCTTTTAAGAGGAAAGAGAAAGAAAAAATATTTTTTTGTTTGTTTCCTTCAACCGACATCAGACTAAATATTCTAGAGATAAAACTTTCGGTATTACTAACATCCCTCGAATCGGATAATTTCCATCATCGTCAAGATCAGTCATTAATTCTAATAAAGAATCAACTTCAGAGAATTCACCTACCGAAGTTGCAAAAACAAGACGAAGATCAGTGTCGTTTAACCAATTAGAAGAAAGAAGATATACTTTGTTCAAAAGATTATTATACACTGGAAGCGTTTTTTGACTTAATTGGTGATACCATTCTTGCACTTCTTTACCTTGAGGAGAAAATGAATTTCCCTCATCATCCAAGAGTTTAAAACGGACAATAGCAATCGCTCTGCCAAATTTTTTTGAAGAAGATTTTTTCTTTGAGGAAGATCTTCTTTTTGATTTTTTAACTTGTGATGGACTTCGAGGTTTTCTCATTTTTTTGGATGTTACCTTTCTTCTTTGTGACGGACTTCGGGATTTCTTTGACTTTTTGCAACTCGCTCTTTGACTCATTTATTCTACCAAAAAATTATCTCTTGAATGATTTTTTTGTCGGATCTTTTGATGACTCGAGACGAACAGCGGGAATTGATTTTTCCTCGAGTTTCTTTTCCTCGAGTTTCTTTTCCTCGAGTTTCTTTTCCTCGAGTTTCTTTTCCTCGAGTTTCTTTTTATTACCAGGGAGATCTTCCAAACGAATTGAAGGTTTGGGCATTGGTTTAGCTAAATTTTGCACTTGTGGTTGAGGTTGTGGTTGAGATGTAATTGTTTTTGTTTCAGTAGATCCCGCGCCAAAAATATGATTCATAGCTGTTTTTTGTACGGCAAATATTAAGGCTGCCCATAAAATGGCCAAAGCCAGTCTTAATTCAACTGGCCAACTTGATTTTGGCATCCACGATTTTTCACCAAGTTCGATGAGTAATTTTTCATATTCATCTTTTTCAGCTTGTTGTTGTTCGGCAAATCCCGACATATCAAGTCCAATCGAAGGAGCCAACCATTCAATTGCTTTAAAACTACCATATAGATATTTCCGATATCGATTAATGGTAATGGGAATTTGCGTTCTTCGATTCCAATCATCATAAGTAGACACAACTTGATCCAAAGGACTATGAATAGTAAATTTAGGTAATTCACTTAATTTATCTTTATTGGCGTTGCGAATAAGTTCCCATTTAAAAATATATTCTCTTAATTTTTGTTCATTTTCAAGTGTTTGTTTAGAAACATAATTAATATTGCGAATCCCACCACTAAAAGCACCTCCTTCTTCAATTTCACCTAATGAAGGAGGCAGTTTGTTGGCCGCTTTCGAAGTAAGCGGCTGTGAACGATTATCTTTCGCGTGGCGTATAGTTCTTGTTCCTTTTAAGAAAGAGCCGAGAGGATCTTCTTCACGAGGAGATTGACGGGGAGAATCATCTCTTTCACTTCGGTGACGGTCCCTTGAGTCTCTTTCACTTCGGTGACGGTCCCTTGAGTCTCTTTCACTTCGGTGACGGTCCCTTGAGTCTCTTTCACTTCGGTGACGGTCCCTTGAGTCTCTTTCACTTCGGTGACGGTCCCTTGAGTCTCTTTCACTTCGGTGACGGTCCCTTGAGTCTCTTTCACTTCGGTGACG
>CALMMZ010000040.1 GCA_937868685.1 uncultured bacterium
TATAAATGGTTCAATGTAATTTGTCACAGACTCACGCCCGTTCAAATCTTTCTCTTTGATTGAAATGATTGAAGAAGAGTTGTGAGCAGCCTTCAATTTGTTGAATGCACCCCTAATGGTTTTCCAAGTGTGCCCAAAGTTGTTTCCACGGTGGGCCATTATTGAATTAAATGAAACAGTTGGGCCATCAGCAGTCATTGTGCCTGGGTTCATAATTGTGTTGACACTTGCCGATGGGTTTAATTGATATCCAATTGTATTGGATGACGATGTTAGTGGCTCATATATAATGGTGTTCAAACCAACAAAGTCAACAGGCAAATACCTGGATGAACCACTGTTGCTTGTCCCAAATACCATGTTGGTGCCATTGTAGTATGCACCATATGATGCAGATTGGAAATATCCTACTGTGGTTCCATTTGAACTAGACACTGATGCTGTGATCCATGCATATCCATTTGGATTAGATGGAATGGCCTCTTGTTTCCAGGCATTGTCATATACAAGTGTTGCAGACAAAGCAGTTCCATTGTATTTGTATCCAACCTTGGCATTCCTATCTGTTTTGTGGAACGATGCAGATGGTGCGCCTTTTTGACCATCATACCCACCTTGAAGCATGTGGTTGGTCAAGAGTATGTTGTTCAATGGTTCTCTAACAGAAAGGTTTCTATATGGTAGAGCATTGTATGGTGAAAACTCCTCAGCCTCACGATCAAGGAATCCTCTTGATGAAACTTCTGGACCACCTGGAGCAGCAAACTGCGACACAATTGTGTTACCAATAACATCTCTATTGCTCAATTGGAAAGCAACGTGACCATAAATGATAGAAGATGTTGCGGCTGAACTTGAAGGTACTCCTCCATTGTGGATAAAAGAACCATTATTATCTTTTCTTCCGGCCAAAAACACATTGTCATATGTTTTGAAGTAATTCTGCTTCTTTAACTTAACAGGACGAGAAGATGTTTGTGTTGCCTGAATCTGATTGTAGTCAGTTGTTGTGGTTACAATAGAGGCACTTACATTATCAAGAACATATCCGTTTGAACTAATGGATTTGTCTAAATGAGCAACTGGTTCCTGTTTTCTAGAAGCCAACAATGGATACCTAAATGTTAGCTTGTTTCTTTCCAAAACAGTTGATTCAACAATGCTTCTGATATCTTCTGATGAATTGGATGATGCTGGCAATAACGATGATACCGATTGTGAAATTGCATCATCGATCCATTTGTAATATTCAAGGAATTTATCATAGTCTGGTGCATTTTGAATATTCTCAAAGAATATTTGTCTTAATTTGTTTAAGCCGCCATATGTTGTTCTATAGGATTCAACTGGTTGTCCAATAATGTTGGAAAAGTCAGATGCAGCGGATACCATGCTCATCATTTCTTCAGAAACAATGGCATTCATGCTCATTTCAACAGAATAGAATCTGTTCTTAAGTTTAGAGCCCTTTGGAAATCTATTGTCCTTGAACTCTTGAACAACTACTGTATCTGATTCATGAAGGTTTTCTAAAAGCTGTGGTCTTTTAACATCAATGTATTCTTTATCAAGAACATTTCCAGTCCAGCCGTAACCTTTACCAGTCACTTCTTTTGAAACATATGCTTTAATGCCAGAGGAAGCCGCATCTTTGATTGAACCACCAGATGCATCAGGGACGTAGAAGCTTGTGCTTGTGATATCCTTCTCAAAATCCCAACGGAAAGCCGTAGCTTTGGCCCTTGGAAGCCATTCTGTGGATGAACCTGTGAGATAGGTGCCTTCACCTGACAAAACGTCTCTGAAGCCTTTAGAGAGGGGATCCTGTGCCCTTGACTGAATCTCTGTGCTTGTCATGTCTCCAAAGTGACATTCAAATACCCCAACCTTCAAATCAGATGGAAACAATAACGAACCTGTGAAGTTTGTTCTTGTGGCCCCAACATAAACGCCCATTGGATCAGCGAGTTCTCTTCTCACCCTTGCTGCTGGTATTGTTGTGGAAGACGTTAGTGTCTCAACAATATCACCATGTTGATTCTTCAGCACATGAAACAAAACCTGATAAGCATCTGCACCAAGTATGAAACTTCCAGATGTTCTTGTTGCTTTATTCTTAAGTGGTTTAATTGTATAAGCCGCAGTCCAATCTGAAGCATCATACACATCTGTTACATTTGTTTCACAATAGAAACCGCTAGAACCACTCAGAACAAACTTTGCCCTTCCGCTTGAAGCTTCTTCCCTGACAACAAACATTGTTGTTGAAGAACCAGAAGCCCAAGTTGTATCATGTAATGTTGTTCCGACAAGGGAAGCACAACCAGCAATGGACGAACTAAGTGTATTAGCAGAGAAACCAACATAGTTGGGATCATTCTGAGCCAGTTGTTTTGGAGCACGGAAATTAACAAGATAGGTTTTTGCCAAACCAGCTTCAACCAATCCAGTTTGTGAACCAGAGATAAATGAAACAGAATTGGAATTAGAAGAATCAAGATCTGAATAGATGATAGCTTGTTGATTTACTGTTGAGAAATCAGCAAAGTTCTTGCGTCTGTTAGTTTGATACCTGTCATCACCAATGACATACACTTCATCATTTGAATAAATGTTTAGTTTGACCAACTCATCATCAACGCCGAAGCACCTAACAAGGTTTCTAACAGACTTTTCTGTTCCTTTCGATTTCTGTATGTCTGTTAAGTTGTTATAGATGTTTCTATAAATGTGCTGCCGAACATCATTTACTGACTTTTCAAAAGATAAGGAACCATCAGATGAAGCATATTCATTGGATAATGATGCAGCACCAAGAATACCACCAATCTTGAATCCTGCGTTTTCAAGAGCACTATTTAGGAATTCTGGGGGCATGGAGCCAGACTGTGAGTATGTCACATTTTTGAGATCATGAATTGTCTTTGATTGAAGCCAAGCATGATCAAGTTCGATTCCCATAATATGAAGAATGTTTTCTAGGTTACCCTGATCCTCTTCTTTCAGCCAGTCTGGGATTGTATTGAACAAGCAATAAGGATTGTTTTGATCATGATATTCCCCAAGTTCTTGTAGTGAATTTGTATATTCCTCTACTGTTGGGTGAAAACCGTAGATAATAGGATCCGCTTGTTCAAACGAAGCCTGTGACTCAATGGCACTATCAAGCGATCTTGAACCAGATTCATAACCAACCCATGAACCATTGGACACTCTTCCTGAGTAATCCAACACAACTGAATCAACATCCTCTATTCCTGTTATACCTTCATTAAATTTGTAATAAATGCCAAGATCCGCATTGGCTGTATTTCCGTTTGTTCCACCAAAAACATGCTGAGTAAAACATGTTCCAATTTGTTTGTCAGTCCTGGATGTTTTCCAAAATCTGAAATCATCTATGGAACCAGATAGCTTACCCCACCCCAAATCAGCAGATGAACCTTTGGCGGCATACACCAGAGATCCAATGGCACCTGCCATTGTACCAGTGATCAAACCAACAGAAGAACCAGTTACAACTGCTCCTCTGTCAACACCATTTAAAAACAGATTTAAGGATAGATTGCTGCCACTGTTTTTAACCCTGAATGCATAATGAGCCCAATCTGAAATATCAGAATTTGTCAACCCTGTTTCCAAATCGGCCTTATTGACACCACTTGTTCCAGAAAGGTATGTCATCTGGAATGTTGGTGTGGCACCCAGTTTTACTTCAATGGTCATTCTACCATATTCAGCATCAGAAGTGGATTTGCCATTGTGAGCATCAAAGAGAACCATTCTGTTGGTCAAGCTGGTCAATGAGCCATCCATCTTTAACCACATTTCTACAGTGTTTCCATTTTCTCCATTCAATTCAAGATTTGATGCCTGACCATTATCCACATTGAATAAGTTATCAACATTTGGTCCACCAAAGAACTTGATGTATTCCATGCTTGATGGTCTGCCGTAGCCATCTGAGGTTGAAACTTGAGTTCCCCACGAAGAAGGCGAAAACACAGCGTGTCCAAATGCCTTTGGGTATTCATTGTCAAAAATCCAATTTGTGATAAATGAATTTGAATTCTTCCATGCCAACCGTTCAGCCCCAGAACCATCATATGGATAGAAGTTTTGGATATTGTATGCCGCTTCATGGTAATACTTCTTGGCAGAGCCATACCTAGCAAATTGTTCTGGTTTAGAAAAATCTACACTTGGTACTATTCTGTTGTTTGTCTTTTTAGCTTCAATCAAAAAGTCAAATGACTCAACGCCAGAATCATCAACATTTACATGTGAAATTGCACCAGGGCTGGAGCCCTTTCCAAAGAGTTCTTTAAGTGACATTGTTATTCTTCCACTCTAAACTTATGAGCAAAACTATGCTCAATGTAATCACTGAATAAGTAGCTCAT
>CALMMZ010000041.1 GCA_937868685.1 uncultured bacterium
GCTGGTATTTGTAAGATTAAGATTTAAAAACACGAAGATAGTTAAAGTTGAAATCAAATAAAAAACCGAAGAGGAAATGCGCTTCGGTTATAGTGTGAAATCTAAAATCTAAAATTAAAGCAATCCAGCTCTTTTTAATAAAACTTCAGCGAGTTGTGCACGTCCTCCTGACTTGCAATATAAACATATTTCTGAATCTCTTGGTAGATTAGGTAGAACACCTTCAGTAATCTGTTCAACTGGAATATTAATAGCATCAGGGTAATGTTCTTCTAAATATTCTGAGTTTGTACGGACATCGATATAAATCATATTATTTAAAATTCCAAACAATAACCTTTGCTGGACGAATTATTTTATCTCCCATTTTATATCCTTTTTGAATTATTTTTTCAATAACATCATCAAGTTTTTCATCGTCTGTTTCTTTTATCTCCATTGGATCATGAAGTACTGGATCAAAGACAACATTTGTCGTAGAGATTTCTGTTATCCCATAATCATCAAGAACGGTCTTCATTTGATTATAGATATATTCCACACCTACTCGCCAATTTGCATCCACTGCATTCCATGCGTCCGTATTCCCCATTGCCATATCAAAACTATCGAGTATTGGCAAAAATTCAAGCATAATACGTTCAGTGGTTCTTTGTTTTACCACATCAGTTATCTCGTCTTTTTCTTTTTTTAAGTTTACATAATCTGCTCTGGCTCGTTGGAGTGCCGTTAAATGTTCTCGAGATTCAGATTGCGATTGTTTTAATTTTTCTCGTAAATCTTTTAATTTTGCTTTATCTTTTTTTTCATCTCCTACCCAATCGAGCTCTTCAAATTCCAAATCCTCTACTTGTTCATTATTAATTGTTTCAAGTTCATCAAATTGTTCAAATTCTTTTTCATCAGACATAATTATTACAATATATTACCAATAATTTTCGTTCGGAATGAACACTTTGATTATACATAATTTAGGAAATAAAAAAAGCCGTTCAGATAAACCTACTTGACTTTTTAAATTTTTATTGTTAAAACCTTCAGAGCTACTAATTCTAAATGAGATTGTATTTTTTCCAATACAAATCGTTCAAGTCTCAACGTTTGAGCACTTTCAATATCTTTCAGAACAGTATTATCACCACTCAAAACAGCTTTTCTATACGATTCTATTCTACCTTTCGCATGATTAAGAATATCTCCTACAGTCATACCCTCTCCTATATCAACTTGAGCTTCTTGGGCAATACGTGAAATAGCTCCTACTAAAACTTCAGGAGGCATTGATCGACCAGAAATTGAAATTTCACCTGCATCAAAAGAAGGAGAATAACTAGCTAAGTCAACACTTTCTATATCATATAACTCTAAAAATTTAATAGGTGTTTTTAACGTACCATTTTTGTTATATTCAAGTTTATAACTATGCCCCATTCCAAAATAATTATCTTGACCTTTTTTAATATTATATTCTTCTCCATCAGGAGGGCAAGCTAACTTAGTTACCATTATTTCATTACCAAAATTTTCTTCAACATTAAACCTTTCCTTTTTAAGTATTTTTTCGAAGAAAAATATTTTTTCATTTAGTTCACTAAATTTTATTGATTGACCGTCTAAAATCCATTCATATTCCGTTCCTTCATACCGCTGTTTAAATTGATTTTCCGAAGAAGTTATCATTTTTAAGCCAGTATAAATTGCAGTATATTTTTCTGAAATATTTTTATACTCTTCTAATTTTCCCTGAGAAAAACACATATTATTAAAATCTTGTAATTTTATAGAGAGTTTGATTGGTTCTCCTTCAATCTTTTCCTGTGATCTAAATTTCTCAATCTCCCCATCAATCTCCTTCACTCTCTCTTGCAATTCTTCTTCAGTTCCACCTAATTCAATAATCTGATTCAATTGATATTCTGGTGTGGTAATAACTTGTTCTCGGGTAGATTCGAGTTGTTGTTTCAAGGCTTGTATTTGTTGTTCAAGTTTTTCTTCCATTCCACCATCATAGGTAAGTTGAGCCTCGAGTTTTTGGTTTTCCAAGACATCAATCTGTTCTTGGGTATTTTTCTTGTTTGATATGTTTTCCATAGAATTTATGAATATTAATTGTTGGACAGTGATTGTTTGAGAAATTCGACCTTTTTCTCTTCTAATTCCTTGATGTATTGGCTGATAATTGACTTTCGTTCACTACCGAGGATAGTGAGTTTGGCAATGGCATCTTCGTAGATAGCAATGACTTGTATTTGTTGTTCTTGTGTCATAATATCATTATATTCTACCCCCCCCCCCATTTGTAAAGGATTAGAGAGATTGACAAGAGTAAAAATCCAATACTTAACAAAAAAACCCTCTCGGGAAATTTCTTGAAAATTATCGTTTTGACCATTGTGATGATTTTCGAGCTTTTTTGAATCCGAATTTATATCGTTCTTTAGCTCGGGCGTCTCGTTTCAAAAATCCAGCTTTTTTTAAATCTGTTTTAAAAGATTCATCAATTTTCACTAAGGCTCGAGCAATTCCGTGTCGGATTGCTTCAGCTTGCGAATGAATTCCCCCTCCTACAACTTTTACGGTTACAGAATATTCTGCAACATTTTCTGCAGTATGAAGTGCTCCCATAACTGTTTTAAATAATTCTGTAGTCGGAAAATAATCATTTACTGAACGATCGTTTACAATTACGGAAGTTTTTTCAGCAGGAATTAATCTAACTTGTGCTGTTGAAGTTTTTCGTCTTCCGATTGCAGGAATGTATTTGGTTTTGTCCAATGTTGTAGCCATAATAATTATTCAGTAACGTTAAGATTCTTAATCATATCTTCTCGTAATTTTGTACGAGCAAGCATTCCGCGAACAGTTCGAGTGATTACCTCAGAAATTCCACGACGTTTCAGTAAACTTCCGCGAGTTTCATGTTTAAGCCCTCCTGGGTATCCAGAATAAGTTTTGTATGTATCATCAAGTTTGTCAGTAAGGTCAAGTTTATTGGCATTAATTACCTCTACAATATTTCCTGAAAGCTTGTTTGGAGTATAATCAGGCGAATTTTTTCCACGGAGAATAGTCGCAATTTCTGTTGCAAGGCGTCCCAGTTTTTTGTTTGTAGCGTCAAGAGTATATTTCATAATAAAGTAGGTATATTAAACCTGGTTAAACTAATTCAATGAGAGCCATAGGCGCTCCATCACTCTGTCGAGCAGGAGCTTTAATGATTCTAATATATCCACCATTTCGTGTGGAATATTTTGGAGCAATATCACGAACAAGTTTCTGTGCTACATCAATTTGCCCACCCATTGTAGAAGTAATGAGGCGAATATTAGTAATAGTATTGCTCGTTTTTGCACGAGTAATCATTTTTTCTACCATTGGACGAATCTCCTTCGCTCGTGCTTCGGTAGTCATAATACGACCCTCCATCACTAATGCGCGAGATAATGATCGTAAGAATGCACGACGAACATTGTTTTTTCGCCCAAATTTTCTGTTTTGGTTATGGTGTCGCATAATACTATTTGTAAAAATTAATAATAATGAATGATTCTTATACTACTGATTTATTTTTTTAATGCAAGTCCAAAATCATCGAGGACATCTTTTAACTCCTTGAGTCCCTTATCGCCGAACCCATTAAGTGCAAGGAGATCCTTTTCTGTTTTTTGGATAAGTCCCCCAACGGTACGAATACCAGCTTCTGATAGCGCATTTAATGTTCGTGTTGATAATTGAATAGAATCAATACGAGTCTTGAGAACATCGGTCATGTCACGATCAGATGACTCTTCATCTCCTTTGAACTCTTCCATTTCTTCAAGAATTACCTCCTCAGAAATAGTGGTAGGTTCTTGATTCAGTATAGGTACTACAAACTCCTTGAGATCGAGAATTGCCTTAAACTGATCTAACATAATACGCACTGCCTTTGAAAGAATTACACTAGGTGTTTCTGAACCATCAGTGTCAATAGATACTCGCAATCTATTATAATCAGTTCGATCACCTACTCGCATATTTTCTACTTCATATGAAGCTTTAGTAATTGGTGTAAATACCGCATCCATAATAATATGTCCCACTTCTGCCTTCTCTTTAATAAGTAATTCCCTAGGAATCATTCCAAGTCCTTTTGCGAGAGTAATATCAATCTCGAGTCGTCCAGACTTATCAGTAATTTCTGCAATCGGTTGTTCTGGGGTGAGCACCTCAACAAGTCCTCCTGTTGTAAATTCTCCAGCTGTTACAATACCAGATTTTGTTGCAACAAGTGTGATCGTTACTGGCTCATCACCAATTAAATGAAATCGAGCTCGTTTAAGATTAAGGACAATATTTAAAGCATCTTCACGAACACCTGTAAGTGTATCAAATTCATGAGCTGCTCCATGTATTTTGAATGAAGTTATTCCTGTTCCAGGAATCGATGAAAGAATAATACGCCGAAGAGAATTACCGAGCGTATGTCCATACCCAGGAGCAAGTCCTTCTATTTCATAAATTCCTGAAGTAGGAGTTTCAGAAATAATTTTAAATTTTGAAGGGAGAACAATTGAAGTAGAATACATAATGCGTTTTTACGTGTTTCCTTTTGGGAAACTTAACATGCTAATAACCTTGATATATAAATAAATATACTATATCAACAAACGATAGGTTGTATGCACTCAGAGAAATATACTACACAAAACTAATTAGCCTTATCGACTATAGAACTCGATAACTGCTTGTGGATTCAGAAATGGATCAGTATCTTTTGGAGTTTCAGTAATAGTTGCTTGTGTAAAATCTGAACCCCATTTCATCCAATCTGGTGTTTTATACCCCTTTAGTTTTACAGTAATTTCTGCAAAAAGTTTTGTTTTTTTACTTCCTTCACGAATAGCAATTATATCACCTTTTTCTACTTGATAAGATGGGATATTCATTTTTTTACCATTTACTAAAACATGACCATGGGAGACAATCTGTCGAGCAAGTGCTCTTGAAGATGCGAGCCCTAATCGATACACTACATTATCAAGTCGTCGTTCTAATAATTGTGATAAAAAGTTTGCAGGTTTTGTTGATTTACTCGTCATTGCAAGGTTTACATAGTTCACGAATTGTTTTTCACGAACACCATATGAAAATCGAATTTTTTGCTTCTCAATGAACTGGAGACCATAATCAGAACGACGTACGCGTGTTTCTTTTTTTCCAGTTTTTTGTCGAGCAAGAAACTTTTGTGTTTGACATTTTTCAAACATCCCAACTCCTAATCGACGACAAATTTTGTATTTTTTAGTAGTAGCCATAGAAATAAATTAAAAATTATACGCGACGCGCCTTTTTTGGACGTGGACCATTAAACGGAACAGGTGTTTTGTCTTTAATTGAAAGAATATCAATTCCTCGAGCAATGAATGAGCGAATTGCTGATTCACGACCTGAACCAACACCTTTTACTACAATATCAACCTCTTTCAACCCTATCATTTGGGCTTTTTCTGCAAGTACTTCACCTATTTTTGCAGCAGCGAAAGGAGTTGATTTTTTAGCCCCCTTAAACCCGAGTGATCCAGATGATGCAGACATAATTGAATTTCCATCTTTATCGGTTAATACTACCTTAGTGTTATTATAAGTTGCCTGTACATGGAGAACACCACTCACAAGCTTTTTCTTTGGTACACGTGAAAGAGCTCGATCTTTCAAGCTTTTATTCACACGTTGACCTTCTTGTTTTACGATACGTTTTTTTCCCATAGAATAGAAAGAGTACTAATATAGTAATAAATAAAAAATAATAAAAATTAGAATGAGTAAGAAATGACTATGTCTTACTTTCTTTACGACGACCAGATGCCATAGTAGTTCGCTTATTTCCTCGAACAGTTCGTGAGTTAGTTTTTGTTCGTTGACCTCGTGTAGGCAACCCTCGAGAATGTCGCATTCCTCGATGAGTATTAATATCTTTAAGACGCTTTATATTCTGACTAACTTCTCGCTTTAAGTTACCTTCAAGTTTAAACTCTTCAGTAATTTTACGGATAATATTTTCTTCATCAGAAGTAAGGTCTTTGATTTTTTTAATTGGATCCACTTTTGCTTCTGCAAGAATAATATTTGCACGAGAAAGTCCGATACCGTAAATTGCGGTAAGTCCGTATTGTGATTGTTTGTTATCTGGAAGTGTAATACCAAGGATACGCATAAATGAAATGAAAAAAATTATTACTGACGCGCTTTGTGGCGTGGATTTTTCTTGTTAATACGATACAGACGACCACCTCGACGCACAATAATGTCATCTGGACTGATTTTTTTAATTGATGATTGAACTTTCATGTAAAGAGTCAGTAAAATGACTTGATAATGCTTATAATTGCAATAATCTTAAGAGAACACCAATTGTGTTGTACGATCTATAGTGTAGCACAAATACATTATTTTGACAATATGCACCTTTACATTATAT
>CALMMZ010000042.1 GCA_937868685.1 uncultured bacterium
AATCCAATAATTTTTGCAACAATACTTGTACTATAGTTGAAAGTATTAGCTGTTATTGTTAAAAAAAAAGTAATTAATGGAGCAGCGAGTGCGAATAATCCAGACGATACAATAAATGTATTGATTTTAGATTTCATAAATCTTAATAAAAAAATTAACTAATAATAAGCTTATTATTCTGATAATGACACTATCAGATGTATACTATTATATCACAAATAAAAAAACCTTTGCAACATTATTGTGCAAAGGTTTTAATTTACATTAGAATTAACTATGCGTCAATTCTAATGAAAATCGGCGTACCAGTTGGTTTGTACCATATACCCTGTGGTGTTTCCACCGCAGTGTAACTGGTACAGCCCAACGGTTCAGACGATATTGTCCCAATATAGCCATTATTATAGTTGGCTCTATTGGAAACGTCATCTCTGTACCTTTGGTACTGTGATGTGCGATATATCGCAGGTGCCACTTCTGGAGCAGCCCCTGCAAACTTAATATATCTAACATACGTAACCGACCATCCCTCGTCGGCACGCACAACACCGCTGGTATTGAACGTCCGTACGCTCCCGTAGTCAACCGCATAGGCCTGCGATTGAGTTACGCTTCCACTTATGAAGTAGAAGCTTCCAGGAGCCATAGGGCTAATTCCATTTACCGCCTGTGCATTACATGCACTTGTGCTGATTATTGCCAACATGGCAATAATAGCTATTTTTATTTTTTTTCTCATATTTATCCCCACATTTATATCTACCGGAGTGAGGCCGGATTTTTTATTAAATTTTTATACCAGTATTGTATCATAATTGAATACTTTTGTCAAGTACTTATCAAGATTATTTTAATATAATCTAGAATAACTTTTTACACTCTATACAAAAAAGGTAACCTAGAAAGGTTACCTTGTACTTAGCGAGTAAAGAGTCCATCGCTTGGAGCGGTGAATCCTTTACTCGGGGTCAATATTGGGCTCGGACTGATCAATGGTTTTGGGTTCACATACCCGCCATCTCCAGGATTTGGAGTCCAATTCCATCCATTACCAGTATTACCAGTATTACCAGTATTACCAGTATTACCAGTATTACCAGTATTACCAGTATTAACCGGTGGCCCATCATTAGGCTGTGGGATGGTGCTTGTTCCACTGTTCCACCAATTGTTATTGGTAGTTGTGGAATTAGACAGATAGGAGTTAATCTTTGATTGGAATTTTCCATCAAGCGCCGCCTTACCTGTCATAACACTTCCCGAACCAGACAAAACTAATCCAGCAGCAGACATGAAGCTGGTAAAGCCCTGCCAACGCCCTTGGCGTTTTTGCATTTTCAGCAATTCCGCCTGGTACTTGGCATCATTTTGGATTTTCATCTGCTCAAGCTCAACGAGAGCTTTTTTCAACTGAAGATCCATTAATGCAATCTCCTTATCCACCGTGGATACGTTCACATTTACTGGCTCAATGTGAATCGACGATGGCGGTAGTGTCACTGGAGGTTTCGGCGTGTTGCACGTTGCACAACGTGCAAAGATGTGGTCCCAATCCCCACCTACAAGCTGTTTCATTCCCTTGTATTCCAATATATCATTGGAATTTATATTTGAAGGGATATTGAAACCTTCCTGAGCCCACTCACTTGCTGTCTTTTTTGTTCCAACTGAGAAAGACTGTCCCAGTACATTTTTCGAACCTACTATCGTTAGGAACAAAAATGCTAAAATTATTAATTTTTTTCTCATATATATTAAATTTTATACTAGTATTGTATCATATTTAAGTTTTTTGTCAAGCATTTTACCTTCTTTCTATATCAACATTAATCTATATTCAGAAAATCATTATAATATAAGGATATTGTAAACACTCATGATTTATTCCTAGAATTTCCTAAAAATAATCTGATATATTATATCCTTATCAGTAACCTATCCTACTACACTCTTGACTCGTAAAAACAATTTAATAAAAACTCCCGAACCATATTGTTCGGGAGATATCGGTACGAATAGAAAATTAGTCAGTGACTATTTTCCATTCTACGTGTTGCAGTTTCGGAACCATAACAGGCGCTTGTTTTTTTTGCAATACATGGATTTCTTCTGAATTCACTGGAACATTCTGTGTAGCATTCTTCTCGTACACATGAATTTCTTCGGAATTGGAATCTCCAATATATTTTACAACAAACACATCGCTCTCGTCAGATTCGTAATCTTTCAGATCACTACACTGACCATCAATTACTGACACCTTTTGTGAAATTGGTGTGCAGTCAATTATGGAAACGATATCTTTTCCTTTCGGCTTATCTGAAGAAGGAGTCACCTCTTTCTTTTTGATAAAACCTACTAAGGAGGTTGTTCCAAGGTTATTACCACAGAACGCCGATCTAATAGGAATCGGTTCGTACCCCTCAATATTGAGATACAAACACTGCTCCCATTGATTCACCTTTTTCAGGAAATGTCGTGGGCGGGTTACCTTCCCGATACTATTATCACGTTGATAATAGGTATCGAAAGTAAGATCTCCTTCAGGCATATCACCTATTGAGATTTTTTCACTCAATAAAATTTCGAGTGCTTTCTCATTAGTAACAACAACCCCCAAGCTCCCTCCTGTTCTGTCAGAAATAAATTGTAAATTTATTCTGAGAGACAGAAGCGAGATCTTCGCCATATCGCCAGTATGTTTAACATAATCTGGCCATACGATAGAGTCTCGAGTCCTTTTATCACCACCATAGACCAAGTCTGATCTCATTCCCTTAAATACCTTACCGTATTTCAGGAAATTGTAGTGATCAGTCGGGTTACTGAAATTTTCAGCAACTTCAACTCTTTGCCAGATACCCATTCCCCTATTGTAGGTTTGAGCGTTGGCAATACTGCTTATTATTAGAGCCGTAAGCATAACGGCTATATTTAATTTTTTCATATATATTCAATTTTATTACGTCGATTATATCATAATTATGATATTTTGTCAATACAAAAAGGATATTCATAAATGAATATCCTTTGACTATCAACCTGTACATTACTGCACTTTTTTGTCGATAGCTTGTTTTAAAATTGAAATGTTTTCTTTATTGATTTCGGCAACAGCTTTACCTGTTACACGGAAATAATCAACCCCTTCTTGTTTCTTAGTAAAATCATCACCAGAAGTAGAAAAGAACGGTGCGATTTCGAACTGTGCACCCATTGCATTTCTCCAATCGAGGACAATTCCTTGTGGAGAAATAACCGGTTTCATCACGAACGGTATTGTAATAGTTTCAGGATTCTTCTTTGTTCCGAAATGGAACGAAATGAACAATACTGGAACATTGGCTGAAACCGTTTCCTTTCCATTGAAAAATGAAATATTCATTGAATCAATTCGAGTCACCGTTCCTTTCCGTTCTGCACCAAGTTCATAACGTAGATCAACAATCAACATTTTTCCCTTCTCTCCTCGACCTTTGCCATTTTCGGCTCGGTTTGGTTGATCATTTTTGGTAAGCCAGACCGTCTGACTCACGAAAAACTGAACCTGTGAGAAGTTTAGATTGCTCCGAAGCGCAACAGTATGCACATCAGAAGTATATGGTGCGTTCGGCTTGTCAACCACCTGTTGCGCATGCACATTTTTTGTTCCAACTGTAATCAGTAAGAAAAAAATAATGCTAAAAAAGAAGTTGTTATTTCTCATATTTATATATTTAATTTGCTAGTATTGTATCATATTTAAGTTTTTTGTCAAGTTATTATATTTACACCAATTCCCCTAAAAACAAAAACTATTTCATATTAGTAATAATTTAAAAGATCAAAAAAAACTCTTACCAAGGTAAGAGTCTACAAATGAACCACACAATCTAATAAATACGTTTACCATTCACATAGAGAATTGCTTCTCGAGCATAATGTTGTACTTGAGGTTGTGTGTAATTATACATTACCTCATTTCCAGAATATCCTGAGATACACGGATCAATAATAGATACCGTTTGTGTTGAAGGCGAACATTCTGAAAAAATAAGTACTTGATCATTCTTGTTCGGAAGTTCTTTGCTCTGCTGGTTATACACATACTGATTATACTGATATTCGTCAGTGATAACTGTATTGTATTTTTCAACAATTTTGTGAATTGTGTCATAGATAATCACCTTCTCGACTCGGTAGTTCGTCTTGACTTCAGTTTTTGATACTGATGGCAGATTCGGTAATCCTTCTTCATCTTGAGATTGGGAAATAGTTTCATTGCGAATATCAATATTCAAACATGTAAGATACAGTATTACTCCATTAGGTAGTTGCATATACTGTTCCATGGTTCCATCTCGTGTCATTCGAGCGAGACGTACCGGAGCCTGTACAACACTTTTTCCATTCAAAGAACTCAATCCATTAGAATACACAGTATCGCGACTCGTGAGAGAGTGTATTGGTGTTTGTAGAGAATCACTCATCATTTGACGAAGCGTTGTCCATTTTAAATTTGTTTTCTCTTCGAGTTTGGTACGGAGAATATCTGCAAATTTTTTACGAACTTGTCCATCAAGCCATGGTTGATAGTAGATATTTTCCGACCGAATTCCAATAGGAACTCTTCCTGAATCAAGAAATGCAATTATATCAGTACGACTGATATTGATAATACTTTTTGGATCCATTTGACCATTCGACATTTTTTTACCTTGAGGAATGAATCCGATAGCACCACTTGCATATGTCATCATTATTCCAATGAGATATACAGATAATAACATTTTTTTCTCCATGTTTATTCTTTTTTAATTGTACAGACAATAACATTATCGATACTTTTTGTCAAAAACCTAACAAAAAAACCGCAATCATTTAATCAAATGTAATGTATCGTATATGATCTATTACATATTGAAAAAATAATTCGGCGACGACTATCGTGGCATGCTTTTCAGGGAAAAGAACCTCGCGGTCTTATTCATAAATGTATCATAATTTTATACTCTGTCACTCTTTCCTCAATAGTTTTTCTATGGTGTTACGAATATCTCGTAATTGTGTTGCAACGCCGATGTTCGGTTTACGCGATTGATGTTCTTCTAATCGTTCGAGACTGTTTGTTATTCCTTTTACTTCTTCACGAATTATAATTTGATGTGGAGACTCCCAGTTTTGACCTCTATGATTCCGCATAATCTCAATAATCATTTCTTTAATCTCTGCAATTTTTAACTTAATACCTATTCGAGGATTTTGAACTTGTTCCTGTTCTAACATTTTCAAATAATCAATAAGAATTTCCAATTCTTGTACAGGCAATACTGTTTCCGATGCATACGGTGACACTGCTGATGCAACTGCAAAATCATTAGTTAATGTCTGCCATTCATCATTTGGATTATTTTTGCGTTGCATAAGTGTTGCAAGATTAGGAAGTGGTTGAGATCCTGAGAATGGCAATACTATTTCATTCTTTCGATTTCGCTCTGGAATTGGGATACCTTGAATACCCGACATTGGTACTGAGGGAGATCCTGCTTGATACGGAACATATTGCATACCACCTTGTGTTACTGTATTCATTGAAGTTATCATCTGCGATTGCATATCATTTGTAATATCGGCATACCACCCCTCTGGAAGATCTTCAGTCATATCTACCGTAGAGTTCACCTCTTCAATACTCGTTACTCCTGAAAGAATTTTTGCAACTCCATCTTCCACCATAGTAAAAATACCCTGATGAGCTGCTCCGTGTTTAATATCTCGCTCGGTAGGATTCTCCGCAATAATATCGGCAACTGTTTCATCTACGAGGATAGCTTCGTAGAGCCCAATACGACCTTTATACCCAATATGATCACATACATTACACCCAACAGGTGTATACATAGTAATTTTCCCCATACTTGTAATACCAAGTGAAGAAAAATCCTTTCCTGATCGTTCAGCGTTTTTAATCACAGCACGAATTGTCTGTTCTTCAGATGGTGTAATAGGTCGCTCTTGCTTACAGGATGAACATAATCTTCTGACTAATCGTTGCGCCATAGCAACAGTAAGAGCGTCAGGAAGAATTTTCGAATTTACACCAAGTTCAATTAATCGAGGGATCGCACCTGCCGCGTTGTTGGTATGGAGTGTCGAAAGTACCAAGTGTCCCGTAAGTGATGCATTCACAGCAGTACTTGCAGTTTCTTTGTCACGAATTTCCCCTACCATGATTACGTTCGGGTCCTGTCTGAGTGCTGCACGCAACCCTGAACTAAAATCATATCCTTTATCATGATCAACTTGTGTTTGAGTGATTCCTGCCAAATGATATTCTATTGGATCTTCAATAGTTAAAATTTTAATTTCTGGAGTGTATACTCGTTTCAAAAAAGAATATAATGTTGTAGTTTTTCCTGATCCAGTTGGTCCTGTAGTAAGAATCATTCCGTTCGGTTTTTTAATTTCTTTCTGGAGTATTTCAAAGAGATTTTTCTGAATTCCCATCGATTCCATTTCCACCGTGAGTCCTTCAGGATTTAAGATACGCATTACGATTGATTCACCATACGGCCCCGGAATAAGTGATGTACGGATTTCAATATCGGTTCCTTTATATGCAATAGTGAATCGTCCATCCTGTGCAATTGCAGTATTGCTCAATTTTAATTCTGAAAGTAGTTTAATTCGTGAATTGATACTTTTGTACATATCAATTGGAAACTCTACAATATCCTGCAATACCCCATCCTGTCTAAAGCGAAGTCGTGCAAATTCTTCTCCTGCTTCAATATGAACATCTGAGGATTTTGTGCCAATTGCTGTTCCAAAAATGATTTCCATAAGTTTGGAAACTTTTTTAGCTTCATTCGAATGCATTACTGAGAGAGCTAGTTCCCTAATATCATCATTTGAATGAATTATTGTTGCGAGTCGTTGAAGCTCTTCGTCAGAAATATCAAGCAACCCTGAACGTGAACGCAATGACCCACTCACATCAGCATATCTTGCCCATGCTTTTTCGAGTGATTTTCGAGAAACAAGATAAAGCTGGATAGCGTATCCTTTTGTTTCCAAAATATCAATCTGCTCAACAGTTTTTGGCATAGTAGGTGACATGACAGCAACGTTTAATTTTTTTCCTACCATACCAAATACTGCGATACCTGCATCGCGTGATACTGATTCTTGGATTAAAAGAAGTGCATCAGTATTAATTCCGATTCCTGACAAGTCGACATAATTGATACCATAATCAACGGAAAGGTCTCGTACTGCTGACTCTTCTTGTTTCGTATGAATTTCAGAAAGTTTTTTATTTTGTTCTTCATCACGAAATACTACCATAACTATTTTTATAGTATATCATACTCATTCAACAAGTGTAAGTATGAACAATAAAAAAACCTTCGATTTATTCGAAGGATTTTTTATAATTCAAATACAGAAATCTCAAAGACATCTTTTTTACCCACAAGGGAGTAAAAATTGAAGAAAGGAGTGAGGATGAACCCAGACATCATCTGTACTCAGCAGAAGCACCAGATAGTCCTACCCACAAACTCCAGGAAGACCGCGAGATCCCGATCCCTTTGAGATTTCTATATTCAAACCACTATTCAATTACGAAACAAGTGT
>CALMMZ010000043.1 GCA_937868685.1 uncultured bacterium
ACTAAAAAAACATATAAGAGATATCATTTTAGGACTCAGCTGAATATTTACTTTACAGAAGTTAGAAATGAATGGTATAATTAAGATAGAATTAAGTTTATACCATCTGATTTAAAATTAACACCTTTAGTTTGCTTGCTTTGGTATTTAGGAGATGGTGGGTTACATCAAAACTATAAAAAGAAAGAAACTACATCTATAAAATTAAGTGTTAATTGTTTTTTAAAAGAAGATATAGAAAAAACTCTAATTCCTCAATTAGAAAAGTTTGAAGCTTGGGTTTCTAAAGGGGATAAAGGACAACCAATAATTTTAATACCAAGAAGAAAAATTGAAGATTTCTTAAAATTCATAGGAAATTGTCCTTTTGAGGAATATGAATATAAGTGGAACGTTTTTCCTTATAAGAACAAAAAAATTGAAGCCGTTGGTTTTGAAAGCCATATTCATTTGAAGGATGTTTTTGTTGAAGAATACAAAAAAGGAACAACAGCTTATGTTATTGCAAAAAACAATAAAGTGAATATAAATGTTGTAAAGTATCACTTGAGAAAAGAAGGTGTCTTCATTTCAGAAAGAGATAAGAAAAAAACTAATTGGATATTAAGAGACCCAGAAGGAAATTTGCATGAGACAGAAAGTTTGTCTAAATTTGCAAAAGAAAATAAATTAAATCATATCTGTTTAAGTAGGGTAGCCAACGGGAAAATGGAAACTCATAAAGGGTGGATATGTAATTATAAAACATAAATATGATTGATACATTAATGACGAGGATGAAAGAATCCTATGAAATGAGAACAAGAACGTATTTGCCAAGACGTACTTATACTATAATCAGGTTAGATGGCTGTAGTTTTTCAAATTACACTAAAAACTTAGAACGTCCTTACGACAAAGCCTTAATTGAAGACATGAATGAGACAGCTCGGTATCTTTGTTCAAAAATACAAGGAGCAAGATTTGCCTATGTTCAATCTGACGAGATTTCAATTTTATTGACAGACTTTGATAAAACCACAACATCTGCGTGGTTTGATAGTGAGGTTCAAAAAATTATTTCTGTATCTGCAGCAATGGCTACGGCAAAATTTAATCATCTAAGAGCATTGAGAATGTTTAACAAGCAAGATATTGATGTTGGTGATGTAATTTTTGGAGAGCTTCCAAAACAGAAGCTTGCATATTTCGATTCTCGTGCATTTACAATTCCAGACCCAATTGAGGTTGCAAATTATTTCATTGCACGTCAGAAAGATTGTACAAGAAATTCAATCACGATGGCTGCACAATCTGTTTATTCTCACTCAGAACTTGAAGGTAAGAGTTCTAATGAGAAACAGGAAATGTTGTTTCAGAAGGGAATTAATTGGAATGATTATCCTACACGTTATAAGCGTGGTGGATTCATTACAAGAGTTGGTCATGAAATGGTAATGACTGAATTGATGGGTATTGTTCCAATTGAAACAGTAACAGATGAAAATGACCAAGCATCTATTCAGAAGCTTAGAGATGACAAGAAGACATTTGTGAGGCAAGATTGGGAATGTGTTGAGCTTCCTGAATTTACTAAGGACACAAGTTTCTTGTATAGTAGAATACCAGTAATCGCCAATGAAATCATTTCACTTGAAGAAATGCTTGCAGGTACATCAAATAATTCTGAAGAAATTTATGATGGTGACCACATGGCTTGAAACATTTTTAAAAAAAATGCGTATAAACTAATATGATAGCATTTATTATAGTTTTAATTTTATTGTCGGCAACATTCTCTGGTTTAACAATCGGTATGTTTAGTCTTGGTGTTACGGAGCTTGAACGTAAGATTAAAATGGGTAACGAGAAAGCAAAGAAGATTTATTCTGTTCGTAAGACAGGAAACTTCTTGTTGTGTACACTTATCCTTGGGAACACTCTAATTAACACAACTCTTACTACAGCCATGAATGAATTGTCAGAACAATCTGGAAATAATGCTGGCTGGGTAGGAGCTGCAATCTCAGCCGTTATGATATTAATATTTGGTGAGATATTGCCA
>CALMMZ010000044.1 GCA_937868685.1 uncultured bacterium
ATGAAACTGAAAAATTATTAGTGCAAAGGCAGATTGCATCTGTTATAGATAGTCCCAGTGTTTATATGGGTGGTCCTTCTCACAATGCAATGAAGAAGGCGGAGAGAATTATAAGGTTACTTGAAGAAGGTAAGAGATTAAAGTCCACAGAGTGTGATCATTCTGCATGGAAAGATTTTAAACAACATGGGACAAGTTGTCCTAAGTGTGGAACAGTTTTTCTAACAAGTTTTTGAATAATATGCCCCTGTAGCTATCTGGGAAAGCTTCGGTTTTACATACCGAGAAGGTAGGTTCAATCCCTACCAGGGGCACCATTCACTGGAATATATCATGTCTTTTACAATTCTCATACCCGAGCATTTTAGTATTTTCAATAGTATATTAGTAACACATTCTGTTTATGTTCCATACTCGATTATCGATGATAGTTTGACCCTGAGGGTAAAGGGAAGAACTAAAACTATTGACTATAAATATGGATCTGGATCAGGACATTTTAGAGAGGATTCTGCCGGTCCTGAATTAAAAACACAACTAAACGATCTTAGTATTATCAAAAATCTATCTCCTTTAAATATGCGTCTAACTGGTAACATACGATGGTTTTCTCCATGTAATGGTAATGATACTCAATATAATATGTGGATTTTGGAAGTTTCTAAATAAGATTAACGGGGTGTAGCGCATTGAGAGTGCAATGTCTGGATGTACGATAGCCTGGTCAATCGGTTTGCTTTGGGAGCAAAAAATCGTAGGTTCGAATCCTACCATTCAGACATTGCACTTTCTTGAACATTTGACCAAAAATGCTTCTATAGTTTAACGGATAGATCGCCAGGCTACGGACTTGGAGGTGGGAGTTCAAATCTTCCTAGAAGCGCCATCCTTTAAGGTGATATGATGAAAAACTATTATTGCCAAACTCAAGCCCTGGACAAGTTGTCCGGGGTTTCTTACTATAAGCTTCTGGGCATGTGTATGACCATGCAGGAACGTGTAGGACAGGAGTGCCCGCATATGGGCACCAAACAGGAACTTATCGATTGGATTATTTCCAATTTTTATTGGTGTTATGGTACTCAGAAATGGGAAGTTAACCATCTGAAACAGGTGGCTTGACTTCCCATATATAGTATGATAATATACTGTGTTACTGAAAAGAGGAAAAGATGGATAAATTAGGTAAGGTATACGAGGATCAATTGAAGACGGAAATGATTCTGAATACATCAGATGACCTTCTGAAATTGATTATCGGAAACATGAAGAACCATGGTCCTGATCCGGAAAGTGTTATGCTCGTGGCTGCTGCTATGTGTATGACCATTCTTAAAATGTCGGTTGTTACACCAGGATTTGACGAGAAGATTATTCAACTTTTAAAGAGCAAAGATATCCAAAAACTCCTAGGAGATTTACCATGAAAGAACTAGTGAAGGAAGAAGTTGTAGCAGGTCTCAAGTGCAGTGTTGCAACTGTAAGGTTTATCAAGCGTGATGGTTCGGAGAGAACCATGCTCGCAACACTTGACCCATTGTGGTTACCCGATCCTACCGAAACTTCTTCTCGTGAACCAAATGATGAAGTTGTTTCATGCTGGGACATTGAAGCAAATGGTTGGAGGTCATTCAGACTTGATTCTGTGGAGTCAATCGAATTTACTCCAGGTGAAGACTACAGATCATAAATATGATTAACAGACCTAACTACAAGGGGGCTAATCATGTCTGAATCTGGTGAGAATGGTGTGTATGTATTGCAAACATATGGACCTGAATTTAGAATCGCACTAATGGAAGCAGTTGAAAATATCTATCAAACATGGGACGAAAACACTGAGACATGGACACCTAATGCTGACTTTATCCATGAACAGTTTGGTGATTCTCTAGTTTATAATGTGTTTGAAGATGCATGGGATGCTGCGACTACATTAGAGCACCAAAAGGAAACAACATTTGGTGTCAATCTGATTAAAGACTTTGACACCAAAAGATATTCGGATTTTGAAAATGGCAAAGACTCTTAAAAAGAGACGAGTAACAAAATCGATACGTTCGGAACTGAAGGCAAAGTTTTCGGGCCCGGAACCTACACTTACCGAGAATAGCACTAGAATTGAAATAATGCACGCTTACAACTATTACAATAGTATATACAATGACGACGATGCAAAGCAATTTGTTATCACCTACTTCAAATCTCAACAAAAGTCCAATAAGGGACTTATCAAAAAACTGAACCAGATTCCTGCGTGGGAGCTTCATAATGTTGGATGGAATTGTCGTCTTCTGTCCAACGGTTCAAAACTTCCTCTAGAAATCAAGCAGTCAGTTGTAAACAAGATTAATAAACTTGTTCAGGCTGTATCAGAACCCGAACCACAGGAAGTTGAGGAATCGCCCAAGGTAGTAATCTCCATTCAAGAGAGGATCCAGAATAAGGCATCTGAGTTGATTGGTGAACTTGAGGCAGAACTGGATAAATTCTATCTCGATCACAAGTATGAGTTTGATGCATCCTCATGGTTCAGAACCTATGCTATCAAACCTCAAATCGCAAAAATTATCTCAGAGTATTATGCTCCTCTATATGCTGAGGCGCATGAAATCCTTAATAAGAAGGATGCCGATCTTGCTGGCGCTTATAAGTCTTGGAAGAAACCCGACCTAAAGAAGTATGTTGAGTTTATCAAGAGCATTATAAGTGCGGCAGAAACTGCAACAGTGGTGGCAAAGGTATCTAGGAAACCTAGAAAGAAGAAAGAGAAGCCTTTAACTGTCATTGTTCAGAAACTCAGGTTCAAGGAAAAGAATGATGACTTGAACCTAGTAAGCGTCAATCCCACAGAAATCATTGGTTGCAACCAATTGTGGGTATATAACACTAAGACGAGAGTGCTCGTGGTTTATAATGCATTGGGTCCAGTTGGTCTGGGAGTAAAGGGCTCTACCCTTATAGGATTCGATCCGCAGACCTCAACTGCTAAGATGCTCCGTAAACCACATGAGACATTAACTAAGTTGAAAGAGGGTGGCAAGATTGTCCTAAAGAGACTTATGGATGAGCTTTCAACTAAAGAAAAATCGGTCAATGGTCGCATAAATAAGGATGTCATTCTAGTAAAGGTAATCAAATGAACAACCTAATAGAATTCCCAAAGAGTAAGATTGTCCGTGAATCTATGAATGCAGAGGGCATGGAGAAGATACGCAAAAAGGGAATGAAAAAGTATGCAGACGCAGTTGCGCATGACCTTTCTTCTCTTATCCTGATGGAATTGGGAAACTATGGTATTGACACTGAGGGGGATGACTTCCTACGAGACTTTGTCCTCCTATCAGGAATCCTATCTGCATCAATCTATAGATCAATGGACATGGAACACCCTCTCCAGAAAATGATCGAGACAACGGTGCAGATCAAGGAATTTGATCCTGATTCAGATGAACGTGATCCGGAGTGTAATATTCCTGGTGTCGAAAGAATTGACATTAACGAGGAAGTGTGATATACTAATCGTTCAAAATGGAAAAGGAATTGTGTCATTATTTTACTTGATTATAACCAAACTGCCATTGCTTCCTTAATGGTTCAGGTCAAACATGACCCCAAGAAGGAAATCAATGAAGGTATGATCCGTCATATTGTGTTAAACATATTGCGATCTTACAACAAACAGTTTCGGACAAAGTACGGCAAAATGGTAATTTGCTGTGACAGTAAGAAGTATTGGAGAAGGGATATTTTCCAGTATTACAAGAGTCACAGAAAGAAGGACCGTGATAAGTCGGATTTTGACTGGAACATGATCTTTAACACTCTCAATAAAATTAGAGACGAACTCAAGGAAAACTTCCCTCATAAGGTCATTGAAGTTGAATCTGCGGAAGCGGACGATATTATCGCTGTCCTATCGAAGGAGTATTCCAAGTCAGAAAGTTGTGTAATCATTTCCTCTGATAAGGACTTCCTCCAGTTACAGAAGTACAAGAACGTAACTCAGTACAGTCCACTATTGGGTAGTTTTCTAAAGGCTGATAATCCCAAAGTCTATGTTAAGGAGCACATTATCAGAGGTGACAGGGGTGATGGTATCCCCAATTTCCTGTCAGCAGATGATACCTTCTACAAGGGGGAACGTCAGAAAAGCATAAATAAGAAGAATCTGGAGTTTTGGGTTAAGTCAAAACCAGAAGATTTTTGTATTAGTGATACCATGCTACGGGGATACGCAAGAAACCAGGCGCTAGTTGATTTTGATTATATTCCTCAGACCGTTCAAGAAAATATCATCGAGAGTTTTTCAAACACAAAGGTAAATACCAAGATGAATTTCCTGAATTATCTGATTAAGAACAGATTATCAAATATCATGGAGAGTGCTGATGACTTTTAGGAAATGATATGAAGAACGTTTATGAAATTCTTGAGGAGGTTGAAAAGGCCTCTTCAAAATCCGACAAGATTAATGTACTAAGGCAGAACTCAACATATGCTCTCAAGAGCGTCCTAAAGGGTGCTTTTGATCCAAGAGTGGAGTTTACTTTCACAGAAATACCTGAATACAAACCTGATGATGCACCACCTGGGCTGGGGTATAGCTCTATTCATCAAGAGTTGAGTAGAATGTACCTATTTGAAAAAAATAATCCCAAGGTGCCTCCTACATTATCAGAACAACGCAAGAAGGAAATCCTGATTCAAATTCTGGAGTCCTTGGAAGAAAAAGAAGCAAAAGTTTTAGCGAACATGTTAATGAAAAAGGTTGATGCAAAGGGTGTGAATTATAAGTTAGTAAAGGAAGCATTTCCAGATATACTACCTTAGTGTGTGATCTTAGTTATACAATTCTAAGAAGAGGATTGCATGGCAAAAAGAAAGCAAGTATCACATCTATTGAAGTTAATGAAAAGTAAGGAAGACAATGTATATGAAACTACCATAGAGGATTGTGAAAAGTGGTTCAACATACTTAACAAAGAGGTGTTTGATAACAAACTTATTCCTTTGGACGAAATCGACATTCGTTGGAGACGCGGCGCCTATGCCTACTATAAACATGTCTTTGATGACGATGACTCGAATTATGGATACAGCAAGTTGTGTATGAACAAAAGGTATTCATCCAAGAAATTCTTTGTTGAAGTTTTGGCACATGAGTTGATTCACCACTACCAGATTATTCACGATGAACCTATTGGACATGGACCATCATTTTTATGTTGGCGTGATAAACTAAACAGAAAGGGCCTTGCACTAGCAAAGGCATATATCATATAAGGAACTAAGGACTAGAAAAATGAAGAATAGTAAGAGTCGTAATTCTGACAAGAACCGTGACTATGAAGACGATGAATATGGAAACGGTAAGAAGAAGTTTTCACCTCGCAGACGACCAGTAAGAAACTGGACAAAGGCCTGGAGTGAGCATGAAAAGGATTATGACGAACTAGACGACTTTTATGGCAAGTAAATTTAAAACTATTTTGTAATGGGAAAAATCTATGAAAGAAATTATTTGCACGAAAGAAACCCCGTGGAATAAAATTCGCAATCGTGAAATTAAAGTTGTGCACCCTGATGCTGAAGAAATTTCTCAGCGGGATGGATATCCTTGTGGTGATTATATAGACTATAAATGTCCTAATTGCGGCCATGAATTTTCGGTTGAACTGCCACAGTAACTAGTCAGTACCCTGACTATATTGTTGTAATAATGTTACACTATATGTTATAATATAACAATATAGTCAGGGAGAATATTATTTCCCTTTCCCCCAAACAAAGCAAAATCATTTCCCCTTTTGCGCTTGCAATTGTTTCCTAGTCATGTTACTATTATGACATGATCAAGAGAAAAAAGCGATGCGACCGCAACCACATTATCTATCAGATAAAGGTCGGTGCGCAAGTCTATATCGGCATGACCCACGTCCAACGCGGTCGTCCGAATGCTTCTCTCCAAAGACGTTGGAAAAAGCACGTACAAAGAGCATTGACAGAGAACCGAGACTGGAAACTCTGCAAGGCAATCCGCAGACACGGTCCCGAAAGATTTGAAGTGGTGATCCTTCAAATTGTTCGGGGTAAAGAAAATGCTCACAATGTAGAACGTGAACTAATCCGCAAATTCAACCCTTCTCTTAATTCTGACAAACGGTGATCAAATGACAACTCTCAAGAAAGTTTTTATTGTAGTTTACTATCCTCGGGGATGTCCCTCTTATGATACTCGCATCCTGGCAACATTCGCCCAGAGAAAAGATGCAGAGTCACATATCAAGAAATTGGTGGATGAAGATGAAGGATATATTACTGACGTTTATATTATCGATCAATCAGTAATATATCCGAAACAGAAAAAGTCCGCAACGCGATAAGGAATTTAAAATGTATCTCTCCAAAGAACTTTACAAAAACAAACTCGCACTTCAGGCGCTTCAAGCGGTCCTGAAGGCGAAGGGTCGCAAAGTAAAGGGTCTTAATGAACAGGTGCAGACTGCGCTCGCGACCCTTTCACTTGAAGGTCAGCAAGAACTTCTGAACCTTGTATTGCGTATCAATACCTCTTTCAACTATCGCAAACTCCGCCTGAAGGCGGTCCACAATCAAAAGAACAATGCGGAAGAACTCCGTCTTGCTCGGGTGTGGTCGTATCAGGAAAACAATCCTGAGACGAAGGTAGATACTTCTGCAAAGAAATTCAACTATTGGGAGCGAAACTAACATGGCATATATGTCTCAAGAGCATAAAAAGCAAATTGCTGAAAAGGCAAAGAAGGTTCTCAAGAAGTATGGTGTCAAGGGTTCATTCGCAGTCCGCCATCATTCAACGATTGTTTGTAATATCAAGTCTAGTAAAATGGACTTAATTGGTAACTGGATTGAAACAATGTCCGAGAATCCCCGTTGCAATATGGAAAACTTGGACTATGTGCGACAAAGAAATTATATCTCTGTCAATCCTTATCACTTCAAGGATCATTTTACTGGACGTCCCCTTAAGTTTATGACTGAACTTATGGAATGCCTGCAAGAAGGCAACTGGGATAAATCTGACATTATGACCGACTATTTCAATGTCGGTTGGTATGTTGATGTTAATATCGGCAAATGGGATAAACCTTATGAATACCTCTCCTAAACGATCAAATTACGGTGTTGATCTTTTCTCCTATGATAAGGATGAAAAAACTTTCATCACTGAAGCTTCAACACTTGGATTTAAACCTGGTCAGTTTCCTAAGTATATTATGATAAAGGGAACAAGGAAAAAGGTTTTGTATAAACTCCAAGAAGTAAATGCAACGAAAGCAATTTATGTACCTACAGAAAATTCTCTGCAATGGACTGCTGAATGTGCAGGCACAAAACTATCGGTATTGCAAACATGACAATCAATTCTATTCATTTTCTTCTGGCCGCTTTACTTCATATGGGATTAAATAAATGGCAGATATTTTATTTGTGATAGTAACTTTCATTGCTATTTTGATGTGGGTTGCTTTCAGTGGATGGGTTGCATACTCGGTTCTAATTTTCTTTATCAAAACTGTATTGAAGGATATCAAAGATGAAGATCGAAAGAATTAAGAAGGTTCAGTCTTGGATTTTTGAAGCATATGAGAGTGGTGCTTCCTCAGATGAAGATATTTTTAGGTATCTTCGCAACTATGACAGGAACATTACTCGCGAGGAAGTAAGGGCACTCGCGATCATGGCACTCGGTCCTCAAGATCACGTTGAACAAGCAAAAGTGAGGTATCACTAATGAAGCATCCAGAGATTACTGTTAAACTTATCGGCACGGATGGTAATGCATTCAGCATCCTTGCAAAGGTCGTTAGGGAATTGAAGAAGGCAAATCTCCCAAAGTCTGAAATTGATTCTTTCACGGAGGAAGCAACTTCAGGAGACTACAATCAGCTTTTGAGAACTGCGATGCAGTGGGTGAATGTGATATGACAGATGAAACAACTAATCCTTGGGGAATTCTTGGCAACCCAACTAAGGAAGAAATTCAAAAGTGGTGCGATATGCCCGCAGGTGAATTTACAGAACACGTCAAGCAAACAAAAAAGAGATTGAGAGAAGGAAGCAAATCAAAGTTATTCACCTATAATGTTCAAATCACCAAAATTATTTCATCCTATTATAGATTGGATGTAAAGGATGCTATTGTAGCAAAAAATAGGAAACAAGCAGAGGAATTATTCCGACGGAAATATTACTCAAATAAAGGTGATTATGTTTTCCCGGAAGAACCCAAACATAAGGATTTGGAAAGCTTTTCTTTCTATGCATATTAACTATTGACAATCGTTCCTGGATATGATACTATATCCAATCTGAAACTGGAAACAAGGAAACTATATTATGGCAAAAACTCATAAATGTCAGCATCGCAAGGCGCTGGAAGTCTTCCCAAAGGTTGGTGCTACCGCAACCCCGGAAGATATTGATAAGCATGTTGGTGGCACAGGTTCTTATTACTCCAAGCATATGTCAGTTATGCGTCGTTGGGGTTTTGAATTTGACGTAAAGAAGGACGGTCGAAATATCGTCTCTTATACCCTCAAGAAGGAGCCCGCGAATGCCTCAGAGTATCGCGACCTTCCCAAGTCTGCTCCCGCAAAGGCAAAGAAGGCAACTAAGGTTGCTGCAAAGGCGCCCAAGGCGGAGAAGTCCCCTAAGGTTGCTAAGAAGGAATCGAAGGCACCTGTAAAGAAGGTGTCTGAGAAGGCAAAGACTGCCGCAACCAAGGCAAAGAATCTTGAAAATCTCAAGACTGCTCTTGCTAAAGTCAAGGCAAAGAAGGAAGAGGAAGTAAAGACTCCTCCAAAGGCAACTTCATTCTCGGTGGATGAAGACTTTGATGCAGTCGATGAATTGACTGTTTCCGATCTTCTGTGAGTGATTAACCCCTGGTCATGGGTATAAACTGACCATTTTTTATTATGGAGATTACTATGGCAAAATGGCAAGTGCCTATGCGCAAAAATTTTGATTTTAGTAGAAAGTGTGACTGTGTGCATTATATCTATGATAGTGAATACACATATTATGACGGTGGACTTAACTTAGTTCCAAATTATGAATTCGACGCAACACTCCGTTATGAGAATTACTACAGAGGCGGAAGCTCTGTGTCATTTATGCTAATTGACGATGCAAACAATAGGTACAGTGTTTTCCTAAGTGACTTCACAGATATGCTACCTCATATGACAGGTGGTGTTATCAAAGGTAAATTCACATTTGTTAAGAAGGGGACAAATTATGGAATCAAATTGGTGGTGTAGCAATGAACATTTTTATGGTTGATTCGGATCCATATGTGGCAGCGCAATGTCTTTGTGATAAGCATGTTGTAAAAATGATCCTTGAGTCTGCTCAAATGCTTTCAACAGCACATCGCGTCCTTGATGGTGATAAAGAAGGCAATTTGAGTGATGCAAATTATGATCTGGCATTATACAACATTACTCACAAAAATCATCCCTGTTCTAAATGGGTTCGCGAATCAAGATATAATTACGATTGGTTATACTATCATATGGAAGCATTGATTGGTGAATATCATTTCAGATATGAGAAGACACATAAATGCTTTTCACTTATTACCCCTTTGTATAAATTTCCTGAAAATATAGATCACAGAACAGGACCTTCTGATTTGCCTCCATGTATGCCCGAGGAGTATAAAGTTCCCGATGATACAATTTCTTCATATCGAAACTACTATAGGCATGGCAAGGCACATCTATTGAAGTGGAAGAAGCGTTCTCCTCCCGAATGGATTTAAGCATAAATACATACTGCATAACAGAGGAGACGCGGTATGCAAGTTACTAGACAAATTGTCTCCTGGCTGGTCCTGGGGGCAATCTTTTTTACGGCAATTTCACCCGCTGAAGCAAAAACTCATGCTTCAGCGGGTGTTTCTGTTTTTAACAAAGCAAAGAATTATGTTGGAATACATGAGAGGTCAGGAAGCAAAAAACTCAAAAAGATCACAAAGGTCAATCCTGCAAGAGTGCCCTGGTGCGCTGCTTTTATCAATGGGGTGCTTAAAACAGTGGGAATTCACGGAACAGGTTCTCTTTCTGCAATGAGTTTTGCTAAATACAAGAAAGGCACAAGGAAACCACATAAGGGTGACATTGTAGTAATTAAACGCAAAGGTGGTTCTGGTGCACACGTAGCTTTGTTTTCAAAGTTTGTCAAAAAGAATGGACGCAGATATGTGCAGGTTCTTGGTGGCAATCAGAAAAACAAAGTAAGCATTAGAAATTATCCCGTGGCAAAGGTAATTTCTTACAGAAAAATTTAATGGAGAATTGATGTGCCCAAGTATAACTTTATAAATAAGGATACTAATGAGACGTATGAGTTATGGTGTTCTATTGCTGAAATGGAACAACACACTAAAGATAACCCAAACGTCGAACAAGTCATTGGTGTACCAAATATTGGAGACCCAGTTAAAATAGGTGTCTCTCAACCTCCGCGTGATTTTCAGAAATACGTTTTGGGAAAGGTTAAACATAAGAACCCACTGGGTTCTGTGGAAAACCGATGGACTATTCCAAAGGAAGTGTAATAGATTTTGTCACGTAAATTCAAAAACCGAACAATGCATTTAGGGGATTCTTCTGGTCATAGAGGGATCCCCTTTGTACATAAAGGAGAGCGCATGTCTAAAAAAAGATCAAGAAACAGAGAATGCAATTACAGTGGATACACTTCACCACACTTTGAGTTAAAAAGTGTGTCTCCTCTAACAGTCAACCAGGAATTGACATTCGACGCTTATAAGAGACAACAAAATCTTATCCTACATGGATATGCAGGTACAGGTAAATCATATATTACAATGTACCTTGCATTGAAAGAAGTCCTATCGGAAAGTACACCATTCAAAAAGATTATCACATTCAGAAATGTTGTACCATCAAGAGACATGGGTTTCTTGCCAGGCAGTATCAAAGACAAGACCAGAGTATATGAAGAACCATATAAGGAAATTTGCGATGACTTATTTGGTAGAGGTGATGGTTTCGACATACTGAAGATGAAGGGATTTTTTGAATTCACAACCACTTCACATCTAAGAGGTCTGACATTCAATGATTCAATTATGATCGTTGATGAAATGCAGAATATGACTTTCCAGGAATTGGATACTATTATGACCCGTGTGGGTAATAACTCAAAGATCATTTTCTGTGGTGACTTCAGACAAACAGATTTGATCAAGGACAGTGAAAAATCAGGAATTAATAAGTTCATAAGTATCACCAAGAGAATGAAGAATTTTGAATATATTGAATTTGAAGAACAGGATATTGTCCGTTCAGGACTGGTAAAAGACTATATTATCCAACGTACACGAATGAATATTTCATGTTGACAAGGAAACTATCCTGTGTTATAATGAGTGAAAATGGGAAGATATATTATGGAACAAAAGAAATTTGGACAGTGTAAATTTGATAGGCAATATTTTCCTGTTTTGGAAAAGTTTGAGGAAAATGGTAGAAGGTTTTATAAGGTACATAATGGTTTATATCTTCCTTCTGTCACCACTGTTTTAGATTATCATAAGTCTGATGGTCTAAAGGAGTGGGAGAAGCGAGTTGGTCCTGAGGAAGCAGAACGTGAAAGAAAAGCAGCTGCATATAGAGGATCCTTGTTACATGCTACAATTGAAGCATACACAAGCAATATAGAGCTTCCTATATTGAAACCACATGCAAAACTTTTCTTTGATCAGGTAAAAGGTGTTGTTGACGATAATGTTGACCTTATATGTGCAAATGAATTACCTCTCCATGATATGTACTATGGTGTAGCAGGAACATGTGATTTGATTGCCAATTATGACGGAAGACTTTCTGTCATTGACTTTAAGACTTCCAAGAATTATAAGAAGGAAGACTGGATTACAAACTATTTTGAACAGGCATCTATGTATGCAGTGTTGTTTAACAATACTAGTTATGCAGGAGGTAAAGGAATTACAATTGACCAGATTGTCATTATCATTGCAGTTGAGCATGGTGGAACTCCACAGACTTTTGTCAGAACGGGAATAAGGGAAATTACTGCACACGTTATGAATTTTCAACATAAACTTAGACAGTTTACAATAAGGAAATAACATGAGTCTGGATACTAAATTTTTTGGTTGGTTGGCAATCTCAACAGTCTTTATCAACCTGGTATATCTATTTGGGTTGATACAATTTGTCATGGTCTTCTTTGGATCATGGACACCATCACTACTAATTCCCTTATGTGTTATTGCAGCATGGTTTATAGATAGACGTATTGATGAAATGTTGTTGAGTTATCTTGTCATACTATTGAATGAAAAAGAAGGTAAGTGAAATGCGTTATGTTTTGAGTGTGGTTTTTACAGTATTGTTTTCGTTCTCTGCCAATGCCGGGTATGAGTATTCCAGATTCTTCAAACTGAAGGATGAAGTCAAGGAAGTCCTTGCTGAAACTGCAATCTCTCATAGCAACAATAAACTTAGTCTGGAATTGCTTTCCAGCATTGTTGATGAATCAATTGAGAAGTTGAATGAGTTACGAGATAAGACAGATTTTGAGTATTCAATTTCCGTTGACCAATACAAAAGTATGGGAAAGGATCTCAAAGAAGGGTTTGGATCAATATCCACGATTGTCCAGTACCATGACACCAAGGGAAATATTTCCTGGGAATTAAAGACTATCTTTACCCCCAAAGATGTCCAAATCTATTCTACACCATATGAGGAAAACAATGAAGCAAAGGGTGTTGATGATTACCTTTTGTTGTTCACTTATCCCCTAAAGAAGTCAGAATATAAGCTTGACATGCACTAAATACTATGTTAGTATTAATCTTTATGAAAGGAAAATGACATGAGTTATTTCGGGAAATGGTTAGCAGCAGTCGCTGCAATGGCTGGAGCAGTTTGGGCCACAACTAATCTATCCGGTGTTAAGTCAACACCACCTGTGGATAAGACAGTTACGGCACCTGCAAACACAACACCAGGCGATTTGATGAATCGATAATGACACACATTAGTCATAAAACTAGGTATTCCGATAGCAGTCTTTATGATGAAGTATGCACCAAATGTGGTGGTACAGATAATGTAAATGATGATAGTCTGGAATTTCCATGTGCAGGATCAAATAAGAAAAGATTGCTGCAAACACAGCTTAGAAAAGTTGAGAAACTAACAAAAGAATTACAATCAGAAGTGACGCTAATGGAGGCAATGTCTGCCTCCTTAGCAAATGATTATAACTGATATTGCCTTCGTGATGTAATTTCCAGCGTGTCAGTCTCTAAAACTGAAAGTGCGGGGGAGGATCCCGCCGAAGGCGCCATTTGAAAGAGGATACATGAATGTAGGATTATTAGAAGATTAGACCTCCTTAAAGTACGAGTGGAAAGAACTATTGAATGAAAACGTACAAAGGAGACAAACATGTCAGTAACATATCTAAAAGTAAAAATCAAGTCCCTTGCTGAAGAAGCAAAGATCATTCGCAAGGAAGAAAATAAGGCTCAAAGAAACTATAATTGGTTGAAGAAACGTTCTACACGTACCGACGAATATAGTAACCAAGAAGTAAATAAAGTGGTTCGTCTGTGTTACGGACTTTATCATCACAGGAAGAGTCCAGTTGGAACTGAAGCACGTTATGCTTTAATTGCTTATGGATACCTTCGAGGTAGAAAGTATAGTCAGATTGAGCAACCAAAGAAAAAGATTAGCGTAAACAAATACACAGACCCTAAAGTAGGTAAGATGTATTTGGACGACGCAGCAGCAAGATCATTCAAATTGATTAACAAATACGGTCCTAAAAAGATCACGTTTGAAGAATTTGAAGCATGGCTTGCTGAGTAAGAATTACCGTTGAGGCTTGAAGATAGAAACACTATACTCGGGTGCAAATCCCGACCAGTCCACAGTAAACATGGAGAAATATGGAAGAAACAATTATTTGGCATTACCACCACCTCATACCTAAACATGAAGGTGGTACAGACGACAAATCAAATCTATTAAAATGCAACATTGCAATGCATTCTTTTTTACATCATTTGCGGTTTTTAGAAACAGGTAAATGGCAAGATAAATTAGCATATGAAGGATTAATCAAATTAAAAATTGATTGTCATAGAGAAGCAATACGTCAAGGTAGTTTGAAAGGTTGTGCCAAAACAAACGGTGGATTTTTCTTTACAGATGGTGTATCTGTTGTGAAATATATGCCCGGAACTGAACCAAAAGGTTGGGTTAGGGCATCGAAAAAACAAAGTTCACGACAATCCTATATTAACAATAGACGTAAAGAAAAAGATATAAAACTAGATGGTAGGAAAACTAGAAAAAATCGTTATTGGTTTAATAATGGATTAATCCATGGCCAATTTGATTTAGAAAATCCTCCTGAAGGTTGGAAAAGAGGCTGTTTAAAGAACCGTGTTTAGTGTGGGCTGGAGTTTAGGATCGCTAGTGTATCGAAGATCAAGAGTAGGTAATCCCGACGAGCTGGGTTAACGCGGAACTATCAAATAAATGCTAACTTAAAAGCATCTAATGACAATGACGCATTTGAGGGTTATGCTCTCGCTGCGTAATTAGTCATTCTGAGGTTTGGGAGGTGTCCTCAGTTAATAAACACCTCCTTCTACTTTTTGCTCTTTTGATAGCTTCTTTATGGGATTTACTTTTTGGTTTACCTATACTAGATTTACTGATAGATTGTCCATTTTTTGCAACTCTAGGATCACATTTTGTCAATCCTTTATTCCATGGAGATTTACCTTTTTTAGCATCACTTAATTTTTTTCTCAATTCAGGAGAAGCATTTAAGCAACCACCTTTACCTCCTTCATGTTCATTGTATCCAAAAGGTTGTAATGTGTTTAGGGATTTTATCCAAAATCTTTCTCTATCTGCATAATTGGTTGTAGTGCAAGTTTCTATTAGTTCGATTCTGAAAGCTTCTTCGCCGTATTTTCTGATGGAATTATGAAGATACATATTATATTTTTTCACTCTTGCTTCATAAAAATGGGATTTTAATCTCTTTTCCAATTGACGCTTAGTTTGACCCACATACGACCTATTTGTTATATTATTGGTAATTTTGTATATGAACATGATTACTCACTTTCGTTTAGAGTTTGCATTTATTTATACTACATGAGATTTTGACATATGAGCAAAGAAGAAACAAATAAATTTTCCCTTGAGATAGAAAAGATAGCGGCTGAGAAATCAATTTCTCATATGGACGCTGTCATTTTCTATTGTGAGAAGACTGGGCTTGAAATCGAATTGACTGCTAAACTTATCTCCTCTTCCCTAAAAACAAAGATCAAGTTGGAAGCAGAGAAGTTGCATTATCTTCCTAAATCATCAACAAATAAATTGCCGGTGTGACATGAACATTTTCAAAAAATTCTTCAAAAGACAGAAAGAATATATGGATCAGCAATACTCATCATATACTCATGAAGATATATACACTCACCATTACCACCCAATGACGAGACAGGCAGATCATATAAAAATCCCATATGCCTATGATATTATGGGTGTTCAAGACATGCAACCTCCAACAGGACCTATTTTCACAATGGAAAAAAAAGAAACAGTAACTTGGACAGAAGAAGAAGTCAAAAAAGTCTTATACATAAAGTCACAGGCAAAAGTTGTGCATGATTCTTTCCTAGAATATTGTGACTGGCACGGTGTTCCACGCAGTCTTCTAGGAGACTCAATTCTAACGGGTGGTGTGTTCATTTGCCTTATGCATGTTGGCATGTCTATAGATGCCATGAAGCAAAACACTGACGAAAAGAAATTTGATATTGACTTTTTCGTTCCGTGTGATACAATGCATTCTAGAAATGATTTGATCAGTGCTTTAATGAAATCCAACGGATTCAAATTAACTACTGTTAATGAATATTCGGAACAGATAGGAACTAACAATTCCGGGAAGATCAATTCATGTTGGCAGTCAACTAAAGAAAATGTGCATTGGTCTGAAATGGATCCATTAAAGTGTATTCCATACAATGTGATTCTTAGCAATTTCCAAACCAGGGACGAGATAATCAAAGACTTTGATTTGGTTCATACTCAAGCTGCGTATCAGAATGACAAGTTATGGATTAGTAAGAAAACATATTATGCTTGCCGAGATAAGCGATTGGTGTTTGTTGACCCAACTAGAAAACCAACCCAAAAGAGAATTGATAGACTTAAAGCAAGAGGAATGACGTTAGAAACATGAAACTGACACCCTTTGAAACTTATATACTATTCATTTCATTGAAGCAGCATTTTACAACCAAAAAATATGACTTCTTTAAATACAATGGTATGGTCAAGGGTTCGGAAGCATCATTCATGCATAAGAAAGATCGTTTCCAATATGCCAAGTTGAGTAAGAGATACCACAAAGAAGTCATGCGTGATTTTATTGTTGCCAACATAGTAGCAGGCAAATCATGGGTGGGGGATTTTCTCGATCCAGACTCAGAACAGATATACAATAAGTTTATCGGAAGACGTGAGGGGTTCAATTATTTTTTCGAGAATGATCTGAGGTCATTGTTCGGGAAAGTAACTGAACCCCATCTTGCTTTTAAGATTGTTGATGGTCAATATCCACCTGTTATCAAATCATGTGTCGGAAATGATATTGGTGTTGACACGTTTTCTATTCTCAACAACATTCTAGAATTGACGCCCAAATTTAACGAGGGATTGGGTGAGAGTGATATTATATGGGGACCTTTATCACTTAAGGTTAACAAACTGCATCCTTTCATTCCGTATAATCCAGGAAAAGCAAAAGACATTCTGAAATTATGCATAAGGGATTCTCAGACCAAATAACGAGAGAGGATCGTGTATGCTTAGAATAATACTTTTGGTTGTGTGGTTGATTTGGGTTACCACATGCAATGTTATTGCTGCCCAGAGCATAGCAAGAACAAAAGAATATTGCTTCTGGGATTATCTGAAATATTGCAGTCAGCATCCTATTGGATCACCTGGTCTACCTAAATGCATGTCAGATGTTGGTGTCAACCTATCCAAGAATTGCGTACAGGCAATGGTATTGGATGGGTTGATTACCAAGGAGCAGGTTATTGCTCGTGCCCTAGAACAAGGTTATCTCGTTAAAGAGACAAAGAATGGATTTGACATTGTAGGTAAGGTAATCAAAGAACCTAGGAAGACTGTCAAGGTCCAAGAGCTACCTCCACCTAAAAAGGTAATTGAAGACACAAAACCCAAAGAGGTTGTCAAGGAAGTACCTATTGAAAAACCAAAAATGGAAGAACCACCTAAGAAGGAAACTATTGTTGAGAAGGTCAAGAAGACCTATGCCAAGATCAAGGAAAAGGTAATTCAGGCAAAGGAAAAGATCAAGTCAAAGGTCAAGGCCTTCAAGGTAACTGTTTCCAAACCCAAGAAAGTGGAAAAGAAAGTAGTTTCCAAATCAACACCAAAGAAGACCAAGAAGAAAAACTATGCTTCCAAAAAGAAGTCTAAACCCAAAGTCTATGTTTCCAAGAAACGAAAGAATACATTTGCCCAGCAGATCAACAACAGATATTTGAATGATGGGCAAAATTTTGAGGGAACAGACGCGGATTTTGGGAGAAATTGACATATATATACTTGACACGGACTTAAATCTGTGTCATAATACAGAATAATTATGGATACAGTGAACAAGAAAACACACAAACATACGAACATACGGAGAAAATACAATGGCTAAATTATCCAAAATCAGCAAATTCCCCACCGTCGATCTTAACCGATTGAATACTGAAATCGAAAAACTCAAGACTGGAAACTATAAGAATGCCGATGACGACAAGTTCTGGAAACTTGAAGTTGACAAGGCAGGAAATGGTATGGCAGTTATTAGATTCCTTCCAGCAGCTGCGTCTGATGGAGATATTCTACCTTGGGTTCAATACTTTGATCATGGATTTAAAGGTCCTTCGGGTCAATGGTATATCGAAAACAGTTTGACCACCCTTAACAAGAAGGATCCTGCATCCGAGTATAATAACAAGTTGTGGAATGCAACTAGCGATGACCAGTCTCCATTGCGCAAGCAAGCAAGAGACCAGAAGCGTCGTCTGCATTATGTTGCACCTATTCTTGTTGTTAAGGATCCAAAGCATCCAGAAAATAACGGAAAGGTCTTCCTGTTCAAGTACGGTAAGAAGATTGCTGATAAGTTGTCACTAGCATCAAACCCAACCTTTGAAGGTGATACCCCAATCAATCCATATGATATGGGTCCTGGTGGTGCAAACTTCATTTTGCGTAGACGAAACGTAGCAGGTTATCCAAACTACGATGAATCTACCTGGGAAACTCCAAGTGCAGTTAGTGACGATGAAGAAGAAGTTAATAGAATTTATGGTGACGTTCCATCCCTAAAGGATATTGTGTCACCTGATAAGTTCAAATCATATGATGAGCTTCTTGAAAGACTTGCAAATGCACTTGGTATTTCTGTTTCTCACCTAACTGATATTCTTTCTGGAGAGGTTTCTGTTACAGCAGGTCCTGCCCGTGCAAAGACTGCTAGAAAGGAAACAAGAGTAGTTGAGGAAGAGGAAGAAGTTGATGTGGATGATCCTCCATTCAACGTCGATGACGATGATGAAGAATTGCAATCATTTAAGTCGCTAGTCTAATATGAAAGAGGTGGAGAGAAATCTCCACCTCTTTTTTTATGCCGTTTCGTTTACTGAACCATGACCAAAGTGATCTTTGTTATTCAATGTTGCCTGCTTCATTGCTCTTTCTTGAGAAGGTGGAACAACTCTGCTATGATTAGACATTTCAGCTGCTACCTTGGGCATATTATTTGTTGACAAGTTTGATTGCTTGTTAGGAGGTGGAGTATTATCTCCCTTGCTTTCAGGTTTAGGTGCTTCTGGTTTTGGTTCTGGGTTCACTGGCGTTGCTTTTGGTTGTGGTGCAGCAGGTGCAGCAGAAGGCGCCTTAGGTCCTGGGTTAGAAGGATCTTGATATATCTCAATATCTGGCATTTTTACATTTGGTGGTTCAGGTATCTTATTATTCTCACCTGGTTTTTGATCAGGTGGTGTCATTTGCATATCGTCTTTCTTAGGAACACCATCTGGAGTTACCTGTATATTATCATTCGTTGCAGGTGATCCGGATGGTTCCCCCATTTGTTCTTTATTCTGTCCTTTGAAGTCATATCTCAGACCAGGTTCAGGCGCATCTGGAGACACACCAGGTTCAGGTGCATCTGGAGACACACCAGGTTTCACTGGTTCAGCTGTCATATCTGGATTCACATTCTTCGATGCTTCATCCATTTGTTTTTTTAATCGCTCTCTAGTAATATCATAACCATAAATCTTTCTAAATTCTTTCATACCCATATTTTGTGATGGATCAACACCATATCTTTTTAACGTGCTATCATACCAACCTTTCTCCCAATTTCCTTGACGACCCATACCCAAATGAACATTAGTATCTGAATGCATTAAGTCAAAAGCTCCATACTTACCACCAAAATACATACCTGCTCTAATAGGCATATTAGGGAAGTATTCTTCTTGTGCTAATTTATTGAAATTCTGGAACTGTTGATATTTGCCAGCATATTCGCCAGATTGATAATTATTCAAAGCTCTTCCATTTGGATCAATTATTGTAATATCCAGAGCTTGTCCACTACCATGATTTGTTGTATGACCTCCATATCTCATTCCTGCTCCTGGACCACCAACTGCTTTACCATCTCTAACAGTACCATTAATTATAACTCTGTATCCTGGATTTTCTTCCATAAATCTTCTGGCAGCTTCGTTATTTGTGGCAATAAGACGTGGGTCAACTCCATGTAAATTAGCGCCGCGTTCATTACTCAAATGAGTTAATTTTCCTGGTTCCAATTCTCTGGGAATTTCTCCTTTGCCAATTGCAATCTCAGAAGGATCCCCTCTAACAACACCAGAAGGATCCTTCTGCGCTTCGTTTGCCCATTGATTAATCTTTTCTGAACCAGCTTTACTATACTGTTTGAAGAATGTTTCTTTCTGTTTATCTGACAGTCCA
>CALMMZ010000045.1 GCA_937868685.1 uncultured bacterium
CCTTAGTGGACACAAACAGCCAAAAGATGACATTTATTCTCATATTGTGTCCAAACTGCCTGGAACAAAAACAGATCGGCAGCAAATTAAGACAGCCTTCTTTCAGTTTTTGTATGGTGGAGTTCAAAACGACTTGTTATCCACTACATTTGACAAGGACAAGATTCTTTCGTCTTATGATGGAGAAAGGTTGATCAATATATTTGGTAGAAATGTAAAGACACCAAAGGAAACTGCTGTATCATACATGATTCAATCAACATCAGCCGATGTTATCTATGAATTGATGATCAAGATTGATAAGTTCTTAAAAGACAGAAAGTCATTCATCAAGTTTTCAATTCATGATTCAATTGTGATTGATTTGAGTCTCGATGATAATGATATCATTTTTAACATTGTAGATATTTTTTGTAATACTAGGATTGGGTATATTCCAAACATAAATGCATCAGTTGGTGATAATTTTGGAGAAATGAAGAAGATATGAAAACAATAGTATCATTTGGTGCCTGTGGAGAAAGGGTTGCATCTTTCTTTCGTGGAAAGAAGAGTTATAATGTAAAATGCGTATCTGATAAGCCAATAAATGATGACACAATAAGGTTTCCAACTGTTTCGTGGGAACAATGGATAACTGATATTGAAAACAGGTTCCCAAATGATCTTATGGAAAAGCTTGGGGCAATTGATCGTGAAGTTGCAGTCATTTTGAGAGGCGGGAGTGATATTTCAATAGGAGCCTGCATGTTCCTTGACAAGATCAAAGATCATGACATTGATATCATCTTTCTTAAGACAGAGGCAAACAAGAAACAAGACTTCCTTTTCCAGCTTCTTCAGGAAAAGACAAGGCATGGTTCTTATTCTAATATGTTCATATTTGACTCTGCAAAAATTCAGAAACAAATATCGGGCTTGACCTTGAAGAATCTTCATGATAAGGTTAACTCACAAGTCGCCACCTCGTACCAACAATATGACTGGTGTAGACATTCTGCTCCTTCTGTTTCTTTTGTATCTGAAACCAAAGAATATGCAAGGATATGTTCTCTGACAGTCATCAACAAAGAAAACGCACTTAGTATGAGCGAATTGGAACAACCTTTAGAGGCAGATATTAGATATCTTGTTCCAAGCACTGTTTTTGACAAAGATGAGGGCTTGATAGATAGAATAAAAGTTAATAATGAAAAAGTAAAAAGCGTTGTGGCTGGCAATATCAGTCATGCTATTTATGAAACCCCAAATGAGGATCAGAGCGAAAGGGCCATTGTGTGCTATAAGACTCAGATGATCCAGGGGTATATAAGTTCCCAATGATTGGGATGAATTTAACCGATGTAGATGGCTACATCAAAAGGACTTAGGGCTATATGGCTACATTTAATTTAGAAGAGTTTAATAAAAACCTGACAGACAAAAAGAAACAAGTTGAGGCAGCCTTTAATACAAAGGCTGACAAAGCAGAGAATGGCTTGTTCTATAAGTTCCGTGATGGAACAAATATGATTCGGGTTTTACCCCGTGTAGAAAATGGCAAGTGGGTAAATGATGAACTACCTTGGGTTCCAACACACGTCCATTTTAGGATTGGAACAGGTACACCTTTTCAGTGTATTAAGGTTACTGAAGCTGGGGCAACATGCCCAGCATGTGATTATGCTTGGTCTTTGTTTGAAACAGCAAAGAACAATGATGATAAAGAGGCCATGAAGGCTGCAAAAGACTTGCTTCCAAGCTGGAATTCTTTTGGTTGCTGGGTTCTGGATCTTAATCCAGACAGTAAGGATAAAACTAAGCCCCTTTGGTATTCTTGTGGACAGAAGCACACTGATGCTATGATTGCACAGATCCAACTGTCGGCCAAACTTAAGTCAAAGAATAAGTATGATGGTTCGCCTTTCTTCTCACACGCAACAGAAGGTCAAATTCTGATTGTAGAAAGAGATGCTTCAAAGGCTAAAGACAAGCAGATGGCGTGTGAATATTCAGTTGAAAACGATGAAATCCATGTTCTTGAAGGTATTGAACCATCAGATGTTCCTTCTATGGAAGAGGTTTATCCTATTCTGTCTAGGGATGAGGTTAGGCTTAGGGTAGCCGAGGCCCAGGATAAGGTTTCAGAGGCCAATTCTTCTTCTGGTGAGGAACGTAGGGGTTCTTCTGATAAGGTTGCTGATAAGGTTGCTTCTGTGCTCACCAAGGTTGGAAAGAAAACAGCAGTCATTCCAGAGGCCATTGATGATGGTGATGCTGAATTCTGATTGATCATATGATCTATGAGGGCTGGTGAAGAACTGGCCCTCAATGGATACAGCACTTGAACTTTGCGTGCAACTGGTCTATACTGTATCCATGGACATTAAGTCTATTCAAAACAAATGGATACAGTGAATGGCTCTTGAAAAATCAAAATTTAATCAATTAAAGAAAAGCATTGCAAAGACTCTAGGGTCAGCAGAAACAGACTTTGAGTTTACAGATCCAAAGGATTGGATCTCTACTGGCTCAAGACTTCTTGACTATAATATCTGTCAGGGTAAAGTGGCGGGTATTCCTGTTGGTAAGGTAACTGAGATTGCTGGGTTGAATTCCGCAGGCAAAAGCTTTATGTCGGCAATTATTTGTGCCAATGCTCAAAAGAAGGGCATTGTTCCAATTTACATTGACTCGGAGTTTGCCGTCCAGGAAGATTTGCTCAGAAAAGCTGGTGTAGATATTGAACAATTTGTAATCATTTCCCAAAACAAATTGGAGACAATTTTTGCAACTGTTGAATCGGTAATGAAAGATAACGTTGACACGAGGTTCCTATTCGTGTTAGACAGCTTGGCTAACTGCATCACTGACGACGAGTCTGAGGAATCCAATTTAACAAAGACTTTTAACCCACACTCATTTATGGGTCAAGGTCCAAAGGTTGCTGGAAAGGGATTCAGGAAGTTGTTAAAGCCATTGTGGGAGACACAATCAACCATGGTGGTTGTTAACCATCTAAAGGATAACATTTCGGCCGATAGGTATGAAATGATGATCAATCCATATAGAACGCCGTTCGGTTCTGCTCCAGCGTATGCTTACAGCTTAAGGCTATGGCTAACAAAAGCAAGAACAAAAGATGGCAGGCTGGAAACAGAAACTGGTGATCTTGTTGGTAACAAAGTTCGTGTAGAAAACAAGAAGAACAGATTTGGCCGTGAGCGTAGAAAGATTGACATTATATTGAATTGGGGAGATGATTCAGTCTCCATTTCGGATGAACAGCTTTGGTTTGAAGCTCTGAAAGATGCAAATTGTCCACATATTATTTCCGGCCAAAGAAATACATTAAAATATGAAGATGGTACAGAAGAGAAGTTTTATTCAAAAGACTTCTTGTCCAAATTGAAAGAACCAAAGTTTGCAAAGAGAATTGAAGAATGTTTCAGGGATACATTTCTGTATGCAACTGCATCAGATCAAGTTCCACAAACTGAAACAGATGTTGAGTGAGTGTGTTTTAACCCTTAAGCCTTAATAGGTGGCAAAATGAGTAATGAATTAGTTGTTGGTTCAGAGTATTTCCTTGATATGGTTTTTAATGATCACCTCAAAGCAGAGGACAAGTCTAGGCTCTATTGGGAACTAGACCTTGATATGGATTTCTTCCATCAGTTTGGGTATGATGCCTTCCGTTCACGAAAGCTCATTCTGGTTGAAAATGTCAAGGATGATGATGGTAAGGTTGTTGCGTATAGGTTTTATGATGATTCATCTTCTGAAAACCCACATGTTGTGATTTCTGTCACTGATGCCCAAACACTTTTGGAAGGGTACAAGGCTAAATTCCCAAATGATCCGCCAATCTTGTTCAAGGTTGACGAGAATTTTGATTATACCAAGTATGCCCAGCAAATGAGCAAGCCATGGTTGAACCCACTTGCTGTTTCTGGTGATCTTGATGAGTCAGATACAATCAAGTTCTTGCATTGGGTACAGTATGCTCGTGATGCTCTTATCTGGAAAGAGGCTCAATGACAGAGCCTGATAAGGCTAGGGTTCTTATCATAGATGGGATGAATATGTTCATTAGAGCATATATGGCAGATCCCTCTGTTGATTCAAATGGAGAACATATTGGAGCCGTAACAGGCTTTATCAAAATGCTCCAAAAGTATTGCAGAGAGGTCTGCCCATCTTTGGTATTTATTGCTTGGGATGGTGCTGGTGGTTCCAAGAAAAGGAAAGAACTCAATCCTAACTATAAATCCGGCAGGAAGCCAATTCGTCTCAACAGGAACATTGAACTTCCTATTGATATGGAAAACAAAATGAAATACAAGCAACAAATGGATCTAGTTGATGTTCTGGATCTGTTGCCTGTGTATCAAATTGTTTTGGATGACATAGAAGCAGATGATCTGATTGCTTATCTTTGTAATAAGTTCATTTGTGAAGATTATAACAAGTTCATTGTCTCTAACGATAAAGACTTTCTTCAGTTGTTAGATGACTGTACCTTCCTTTTCCGCCCAGCCGAAAAGGATGAATTGTATTGGCATGGACTTGTTGTTGAAAAATATGGCATCCACCCAAACAACTTTGCGTTGGCTCGTTCTATCTGTGGTGATAGTTCAGACAATATTGATGGCGTTGCAGGCGCTGGACTTCCAACAATTGCCAAGAGGTTCCCATTCTTGTCAAATGATGAGGTTCATTCTCTTGATCAGATTCTTGATAAGTGTAGAGAAATGGGGACCAAATATAAGGTTATCACAGCTATCCTTGAAAATGAATCAAAAATCAGAGACAATTATAACATCATGCAACTTTATAGTCCGTCGTTGTCTTATGAGTCAACAAAAGAGTTGAATAGGTTTGTTGATGAGACAAATTTATCCTTTGACAAGAAACAATTTGAACTTCTGTTAAACAAGAAGGGAATCTTTGGGCTTAGCCTTCAGAGTCTTTATTCTTCAATGGAAGATATAGTAAGGAACAAGCTGAATGTTAAAAGAACTTAGTGGTGTATCAGATCAATTAGAAAATGTTGATAAAAGGGATTTAGACCACTTTGGAAATGAGTTTCAAGAAAAGTTGGTCAATCTGATGATCATTGATCGGCAGTTTTGTGATCAACTTCTTGAAGTTTTTGAAGTGAAATATCTTTCCAAGAAACATCATCAAAAGCTTATTGAGTTGTTGATTGAATATAAGAGACAATATAACAATACGCATCCTTCTCTTGACACAATGAGGATCATGTGCAATAGTTTGGAACTAGATAACGAAGCCCTTCAGGGTAAAATCGTAGAT
>CALMMZ010000046.1 GCA_937868685.1 uncultured bacterium
AAGAAAGTCTTCAAGAAAGTCTTCAAGAAAGTCTTCAAGAAAGTCTTCAAGAAAGTCTTCAAGAAAGCTTTCGAATAGTGACATTGCCTATCTCAGTCAAAATGTTGTTCGTCAAAAAAGCCAAAATTCAATCTATTGGCAGCATCATCAACAGCAAAAACAAAATCAAGTAAAAGAATTTGGTTTAACTTATCATACTGAAGCACAATTTAATGATGGACATTTTGTTCGACTTATTGATAAAGATCGGGTTGAAATTTATAATTTTTGGTCAGTTGTATATGGAAAAGAAAAGAAACCAAAATGGGTAACTTCATTTCGGAAAATGATTTTAGCTTATGATCCTGCAGGTAGATCGCCAGAAAATTCCATTCTCTTGGAAATTAACGAGAATCAATATGCTCTTATAGGTCTCGATGTTATCGTCTTTAAGACAGCAGAACCAGTAATTGCGTTTCTTTCTGAGGCGACTGAATATTTAGATGTTTATCCTCTTGTTATTACACAAAATTATGTTTATATTTTCGGTCGTCAAGAATTGGTTGTATCTCGAAGAGAACTTGATGAATGTTATTTCAGCTCAATTGGAAAACTAATTCCAAATAAGAAATTACAGACATTTGATGATGTTTACCAATATTATGATTTGGCAAATTTTAAAGATAATGTTCATGATTCATATCCAAGAAGATCTTTTGCCCCTCTATTTCTAATGGAAGAATTAAGTGCCTTTAAAAATAAAGGTGTTCATCTACCCGTTTGTCGTTCGTTGATGGAAAATCAAACAAGTATTAATTATATGGAAAGATTCTATCAAAGATACTAGTAAAATTGATTTTTTCTTTTAAATATTTACATAATTTTTGAATTTCAAAGTTTAAGTACATTGATGTATAACGAAATTCTTGCTGATCTTCAATATTTGTTAGATGAATGTGATAAAATTTCACAATCTTTCAAAGCTACTAAAGTACAAGAACAATCTTCTGAAATAACTTTGAAAGAACAATCTTCTGAAGTGCAAGAACTGTTCGATTTGTTTAAACAAATCGAAAAAGAGCTTTTCTCTTCAAAGGATCCTTCAGAAGAATCTCGAGGCCAATTTCCTTATAAATTGGCCAATATTTCGGAAAAACGAACTCTTGATATTTTAACTGGTGTTAGAACTTCTACCGTGTATCAAGGACCTATTTTTCCGATCGAAGCAATCCATCAACCAAAACCTGTACCTTTCACTTTCAAAGGTGAAACTCATATATTCAATCCAGATTTTCAAATTGGAAATATGGTAATTGAAGTCAAGTGTTATGGCGCTTTTATTGGTGGTTTTCCGAAAAATAAAAAACAACTTCGTGGAAGAGGAAAATGTTCTGAGGAAAATACGGCTAAATTTCAAGAAATCTCAAAAACACAACCCTTCCAAGTTTGGATCTTTGATAATGATCAAGGAGACTTGATTGATATTATCACTTATGTGGATGGTCAACCTTATCATTCAAATGGTCATCCACTGTGTCTTTTTTCAGCTCCTATATTTCTAAAGCAGTGGATTTTGACGTCTACCCCTTTAGGTTCTAGTAAAACTTTACGAGATTATTTTCTTGAACATGCGACTGCAAGTTCCCTTTCTACTTAAAAACTCTATGAAAAAAGGGTAATATCTCTTTCTTTGGAAAGAATGAGATATTACCCTTTTTCAAAATTGATCTCTTTTCTCATTCTTTCCAGTAAAAAACAATGAAAAAAGCATCTTATTTTTCTTCAAGATTGCCGGCAGGTTATAATTGGTCTTTTGATGAAAAGACACAACGTTTGACTTACACTTGTACTCACAATCACACTCGAAATATTTCGAGTAGTCAAGCAGTCAATCGATTTAGTATTGTAAACCGAAATAACAATCCTCCAAATTTACCACCCAAAACTCCTGAAGATGTTGATTACATTTGGTTTTGTGCTGATTGTAATAAGTCAGTTAAACAAGCTGTGTCACAAGAAAATTGGAGACAAGCTTGTGAGGCTAAGGGTTTTCGTTTTCTTTCACATGATCCAAAAACGCGAGAACTTCGTTATCTTTGCCGTTGTGGAGAAGAAAGAAAAACGAATGATTCAAATTTAAATCACAGTCAAGGAGGTTGCCGCCAATGTTCTCAAACGGAGCATCGTTTAACTTTGGCCGAACTTCAAGCTGAATTTATAGCTGGTGGTTGTCACCTTCTTACTACACAGTATAACAATAATAAGCAACTTTTAAGTTTTATTTGTAATTGTGGCATGTTGGGTGAAGTGATTTTGAGTGATTTTCGACGAGGACAACGTTGCCCCGGATGTCAAAGTACAAGAACGAAAGCCACTTGTCTTCAGAAATATGGTGTAGAAAATGTAGCTCAATCTGAAGAGGCGAAACAAGCAACCAAAATTACTTGTCTCCAAAAATATGGTGTAGAACATCATTCACAACATCCTGATATTCAAGCGATGAAGGAAGCAACTTGTCTTCAAAATTATGGTGTTCCTACAGTCTTAATGTTGCCTACGATTCAACAACAAGCTCAGAATGCTATGCGTGAAAAATATGGTTTTGCTCACGGGTTTCAAGTTCCAGCGATTCGGGAAAAGATTCGTCAACAAACCCGAGAACGTTATGGTACTGATTTCAATTACCAATCACCTCTTTTTTGGGAAGAGTATCATACTCGTTGGCGTGAACAAGGTGTTGAATTTCATACTCAATTAGATCAATGGAAAGAAAAGATTAAAGGGATCATGATGGAGAGATACAATTCAGAATGTTACTTGACGAGTGAGAATTGTAAGAAACAAATGTTAGAGAAGTATGGTGTAGAACACGCTTCCCAGGCCGAAGAAGTGAAAGAAAAGATTCGAGCCACTTGTCTTGAGAAATATGGAACGGAATTCTTTTTACTAAGCGAAGAGATGAAACGACAGATGTTAGAGAAGTATGGTGTAGAACACGCTTCCCAGGCTGAAGAAGTGAAAGAAAAGATTCGAGCCACTTGTCTTGAGAAATATGGAA
>CALMMZ010000047.1 GCA_937868685.1 uncultured bacterium
ATGGTTCTTCAGAAGCTGTAAAGAGGCTGAAATTATTGTTGCCTGATTATGCAATCGGCCACTTCAATATTTTCAAAAAACCCAAAGTAAATCACGATGCGATTACTTGTGATATGCCTGCAGGATACTATCCACTATCAGTAAAGAGACCAACACCATTATTCCAAAAAGCATGGGATTATTTGGTGAACAAGAGAAAGGTTAGTCTTGCACAAATAGATAAATTAAAAATGGGTTACACAGAATTTGGACCACGTAAGTTTAGAATCATAATTCCTTCTTACAACACAAATGATGTGATGAATTATTTTGAAGCTCGTTCTTTCTTGGATAATGCATCAATACCTTATTATAAACCAGACTCACCAGACAAGGAGGATATAATTTTCAATGAGAAATTTATAAATTGGGATTTACCAGTTTATTTGGTTGAGGGGGTTTTTGATTCTCTTAGAATACCAAATTCAATACCATTGCTCGGTAAATCACCATCTCCATTATTGATTAAAAAATTAATAGAACATAATGCTACTGTTATTGTTTGTCTGGATGAAGATGCATTTAAGGATGGTTTAGAAATTTACAAGAAGCTCGCTTCAATAGGACTTAACGTATATTTTGTAGAATTAAAAAAAGAAAAAGATAAAAAGAAAGTAAAAGACATTTCAAAGATTTATGAAGAAGACGGTCAAGAAGGAATAAATAAAGTTCTTAAGACGGCAAGAAAAGTAGATGTATCCTTTGAAATAAATAAATTGATTAACGAATGAAAATAGCACACTTAGCAGATATACAGATTAGATTTGGGTCGAGACACCTTGAGTACAGAACCGTGTTTAAGAGATTATGTGATGACCTAATTAAAATGAAGCCAGACAGAATTGTTGTGGCTGGTGATATCAATCACCACAAGATAAATATTTCTCCTGGCTCATTTGACCTTTATTCAGAATTACTTATTTCACTCTCTAAAATTGCGCCAACAGATGTTATACTTGGAA
>CALMMZ010000048.1 GCA_937868685.1 uncultured bacterium
GGATTCGAACCTACGACCGTCTCCTTAAGAGGGAGCTGCTCTACCAACTGAGCTACAGGGGGAAATAATTTCTCTATGAAATATAAAATGAGTATATCAAATTCTCATCAAAAATCAAAGATTCCGCTTGCAAGAAATAATTGACTTTTTATATAAAAATGATATAGTTTTAATTAAATTATGTTATTTGTAAATTAAAAAAATTAATTAAAATGGAAAAAGAACTTATAGTAAGTAAAATTGTTGATTATTTCATTGGTCGTGCCGTTGAAAAATTACAACCCACCCCTGAAAAATCAGGTCTCTATGTACTCCCCGAATTTCATCTATTTGGACAATCAATTAATCTGGGAGAAATTGCATTCAAACCCAAGGAAGGTAATGCACTTATTATTAATACAGGAGATCAGCTCGACGGGTTTCTCTGTATGCATAAAGGATACTGTTTTCTTCATGAACTATTTCCTATTTCAAGTGGTTATACCAAAACATGGGATCATGAAAAAAACAAATGGTGGTGTGTACAAATTCCTTCATCAAAAGAACGTGTTGATAAAATTATCACGTTCTTGAAAAAACTTACAGGAACTCCTGTATACAACTCCCTACCTTTTCTTTCATCTGATGATGAAGAGTTTTTAAAATCAAACGCGGGAACATATAATTTTCAGGAAACAATCGGACAAATACTTGAAGATGATGTCCTTGAAGAAATCTATGGAAAAACTGGATATTTAATTTTCCAAAACCTAACATTTCAGAAGACACCAGGTTTTAGAAAAATTAATTTTTCACAATTTGACGAAAGATCAACTGGTTCAATATTGCACCGACAAGAACTCTCTCCGTACTATCGAGTATCATTCTTTCCATATGCATTCATTATTCCTGAAGCAGAAGATGCGAATAATATTCCAACTAAGATCACTCTCACAATTAAGGCACAGTGTGTAAATCCATATATTGCCCATGTCATGTCAGGTGATCCTTTTGTTCAATTTTCATCAACAGTAATTAATTCAGTAACCGAAGTAGTTCGAGAAAATTTTGTTCATGAAATTTCTAGAAAAATCAGTTTGGAACAAGGCAATGAAGCAACCAAACAACGTGCTTCTGAAGAAAATATTATTAAAAAAATCCAAGAAAAAGTTGCAAAAGAGCTCACAAATCCAGAGGCCTTCTTTGGTTTTGATTTTGGATTTTCTGATGATATTTCAGAAATCGTACAAATAATCGATATTGATATTGTGGGTCCGATGGCAGAAAAACTGAAAGCTCAAGCTGCAGAAAATTTCCACCTTCAAAATGTTCGTGAAAATAATCTCGCAAAAGCAGTTGTAGATAAAGAAATCGCAGAGCATCAAGCAGCTGCAAAATTCATGGAACTGAATGCAGAGACACTTGCAATACGTCAAGCAGTTGCAACTATCTATGGTGAAGTAACTCCAGAAAATATTGAACAATATTACAAGTACTTCATTGAACCACGTCAGAAAAAAGAACAGCTTGCAGCATATCAACCAGGAGGTATCAATGTGAGTTCGTCAGAAATTTTGAAAAATATTCTTAACAAATAAAAATAAATAAAATGGCAAAAAACGGATTAACTAATATGGCTATGGAGCTCTTTGAAAAACTTGCAGGATTAAGCAGGGGGGTTCTTATAACAATAGGAATAATACTATTATTCTATATTGTACTCATTTTTTTTGTTTACTTCCAAATTACTCAACCTATTACGGATAATATATTTTTTATATTTATTCAAAAAATAGCT
>CALMMZ010000049.1 GCA_937868685.1 uncultured bacterium
TTTCAGTACAACACGCAGTGGCTAGAGCTCCTTTCTTAGATCATTCTCAATCTTTCAATGTATGGATTCCCAACAATCCAATTGGAAATCTCGATCGAGGAGAATTGCTTTGGCGAGTATTGTATGAGGCTTGGAGAAAAGGTTTGAAGACGGGTATTTATTACACTCGAACGGAACCTGCTGCCGAAGCAGCTAAATTCACTGTTCCACTAGAAACGTTAAGTAAAATAGAAAAAACAATTATTCCACTTGATCGGGGAGTTGAGACTGTTATTGAAGCTCCCGGTGAAATGGGCTGTTTGGTTTGTGGAACTTAAAAAAGAAGGAAGTATTTCTGCAATCAAACCTCCTTTCAAGGTTAAACAACTACTCATTTCTTTTAAAGAAATGAGTCGATTGAAAATGACCCGTTCAAAAGCAAAAACTTATGATTTGCCAACTCTTGAAGAGGTCGAAGAGGTGATTACTCGTTCAAAAGATGCGCTTGGACTTCTTGGACGAGAAGCTTCTTTAACAGAAGAGAAGCACACCAACCCTGTAAAATCGAGCTCAAGTAGCAAACGTGCAGCCAAATTTCCAGATGAATTTGCCGCGCCTGATTTGTCGATTGCTTCTCTTGATATGAAACATATGCTTGATGAATTCGATGAAGAACAACGTCATCATCGTGAAAGAACTGATCAAAAGCGATCTCCTCGTCGAAAATCAAAGGAAAGAAAAAAGATTTATGACGCGAGGGAAAGTTTGAAGGATGCCCGTAAATTAGGGAAAAATGACGCTCCTGAAATTGGATATCGCGGAAATAGAAGACAAGTTTTAATTCATGAACTCGATTTGGAAAAAATCCATCCCAACGGTGATAATTATTTAGATGTTAAAAATACTACTGGATTTAAAGTTGTTTTAATTGGAAAAACTGGATCAGGAAAAACAGTTACCCTTAAAAGCATCCTCTATGAAAAGTGGGAATACATACCTTGCGCCCAAGTCTATTCCGGATCAGAAGATCTCAATCATCAATACGCTGAATTTATTCCAGATGTTTTTATTTTTGAAGAAGATTTACTCAATGAAGAAGCTTACAAAGAAATGATTAAACGTCAGAAAATAGCTTTGAAATATCTAGGAAATCCGTGGACTGCAATCGTTTGGGATGATATTATCGAAGATAACAAAACCTTTAACAAAGCTTGTGTCAAACAGACTTACAAAAAAGGTAGGCATTGGCGCGTTCTTCATTTCTTGCTACTTCAATATGGAATGGATGTTAAGATTGATATTCGAGCACAAATTGATGGCGTTTTTATGTTTCGTGAAACAAATCCTCAAATTCGGGAAAGGTTGTTTAATAACTTTTCCGGTGGCATTGAATCTTTTAAAGATTTTTGCAAAATCTTAGACTTTGTTACTGATGATTTTAAATCATTGTATGTACATAATCGAGGACAATCTTCAAAATTTGAAGATTGTGTGTTCTATTACAAAGCTCGAAATGATATTCCCGTCGACTTTAAATTTGGGGCGCAAGAATGTTGGATGTATGACGAGGAAGTCAATAGTCGGGAACGCAAGGAGATGGTATTCTAAAAGATTCAAAACTGTTTGATTCGATCGAATGGATTAGCTTTAGAATATATCAAAAACCAAACAGAAAAAATATGTTTAATTGCAGTTTCGAACAATGGATTAGCTTTGAAATTTGTTAAAAATCAAACCAAAGAAATATGCTTAGCTGCGGTTCAGGAGAATGCATTAGCATTACAATATGTTGAAAATCAAACTGAAGAAATATGCTTAGCTGCAGTGAAACGCCGAGGATATGCTTTACAATACGTTAAAAATCAAACTAAAGAAATATGCTTAGCTGCAGTTCGGGAGAACGGATTGGCTTTGGAATTTGTCAAAAATCAAACTAAAGAAATATGCTTTGTTGCACTTTACAACAATGGATTAGCTTTACGATATGTTAAAAACCAAACTGAAGATTTATGTGTAGCTGCAGTTCGACGAAATGGATACGTACTACTTTATGTTAAAAATCAAACTGAAAAAATATGCTTAACTGCAGTTTCCAGTGATGGTTGTGTTTTGGGACATGTTACAAATCAAACTGAAGAGATATGTTCACTTGCAATTCGTACTAATGGATTGGCTTTGGAATTTATTAAAAATCCAACTGAAGAAATGTGTTTAGCTGCGGTTAGTAAATCTGGATTTGCTTTACAATATGTTAAAATCCAACTGAAGAAATGTGTTTAGCTGCAGTAAAACAACAAGGATGTGCTTTAGAGTATGTTAAAAATCAAACCGAAGAAATATGCTTAGCTGCAGTTAAAAGAGATGCAATGGCTTTAAAGTATGTTAAAACTCAAACAGAAAAAATATGTTTAGCTGCGGTTGAAACCCATGGATATGCTTTGCAATATGTTGAAAATCAAACTAAAGAAATATGCTTAGCTGCGATTCGCAACAATAAAGATGCTTTGCATATGGTTAAAATAAAAATTGATTTTTAAACTTTAAAAAAAATATTTAAAATGGCTTGGGAATACGTTTACAATGTTAAGGGATTGTCAACAGGCAACGATCATTCTGGATATTGTTCTGGACGTGATGCGAATGATGAAGATGATTGTTACTTTAGAGAAGAAATTGAAAAGGAATTTGTTATGTTAGACCTAGCTACTTGTATGAAGGATTTTAACGAGCGTCATGATGGTTGTACAAGTAATGGTTCACATTACTGTCGAGGAATGTATCAAGAATTCGTTCCTTTAACAGTAGTATCATGTAAGAGACGATGGAACAAGTATGGATATTCGTGTGAAAGTGATGAGGAAAGTGATGAAGAGAAAAGTGATGAGGAGAGTGATGAAAGTGATGAGGAAGAATGTTTGGAAAAGATTTTAGCAGACGATAGAGAAGATGAAACAAGCTGTACTTGCACTAGATGCGTAAGAAGAAACGAAAAGCATGTGAAAACTCTAAATGCTTCACGAAACCGTTCACGACGAAATCGTTCATGACGAGATCATCCAAAACAAAAAATTGAATTTTTTTAAAGTTGTTGGAACAACTTTAAAATGACTGACTCAAAAAGTTCTGAATTTATGTTTTGTGAAACTTTAGTAATTCGAAAGAAAGATTTTTTGTATGCTATGAAACTTGGCAAAGCTGTTTCAGGAAATTGTAGTATAAGAGTAGTTTGGAAAAATGATGACACGGAGATATACCATCATATTAATGTTAGCGATGCTTTTGATATCAAAAATCCTGATCAGAAGCGTACGTGCTTAGATATTGAAAATTACGCAATTGAAATTCTTAAAAATATTCATGAACAAATGAATTATTAAAGTTTGAAAAACCAAAGTCTTTTTGACTTTGGTTTTTGTTTTTACCAAAAATGATTTGACTGGTGAATATGAAATGATTAACAAATATTTGGTTGCCGATTTAACTGAATTGGGCATGTGGAATGAACAAATGAAAGATTATCTTCTTGGAGGAGGTTCAGTACAAGCGTTAAATATTCCCATTTTACTCAAGGAGTTGTATCGTACTGCTTGGGAAATGCCTCAAAAGATTTCAGTACAACACGCAGTGGCTAGAGCTCCTTTCTTAGATCATTCTCAATCTTTTTGAAGGGGAAAGGTTTTCTTTTTTCAAACGACAATATTTACTCACCGAAGTTGTCGCGTATCGTTCCCAAATTTCTGGAGGACAATTCTTTTTACTTAAATTTCGCCGTGGTACTGACATCAAAAAAACAGAATAGTTTTCTGATGTGAGTTGTTCGACACCTTTTTCTTCCATCAATTGTTGAACTTTTTCACGAATTTGCGCTTCTTGTGCTGAAAGTTTGGCAATCTTTTGTTTCAAGAGATACCATTCATGAAACAGTTTTTCGCTCATTTTGAGAAACGAGTAAAATCTTTATTCCAGATATTTCTTTCCCATGAAAATGAGTAAAATGAGTAAAATCATAATAATAACAAAGTGGATACTATTGTCACATTTGTAGAGGCGAGAGCAAACAGGACAAGATTGAACATGATTGGCAATATCGATGCAAGATCCCATCATTCCAAATGATGGGGTTGGAGGCTCTACTTTAGCTTTTTCTTGAACTGGATAATTCATCGGATATCCCATTGGATAATTTATCGGATATGGATTATATGGTGTGGTAAATCCAGCAGGTTCTTGAAAAGAGGACATTACTTTTTCTGGACTTGGTAAAGGTCCGGATAGCATTTCTTTAGTGGGATAATCTCCGCCAGCGGGAATTTGCCGATTGGGATCTTCCGGAATATCAAAATTTGGCATATAAGAAAAAGACATCCCTTCTCTTTCTTTTTGGGAAGAAAGAGAAAAAATAATTATTCATCTTCCATTCGTTGAATTGCACTTTTCATCACATTGATATCAAGTAAAGGTTGTGTTGGACAGGCCGAGGGGACAACTCTCTTCAATTGAAGTTGTAGCTTATAGAGTTCACTATCAGCAGCCGCTTCGGGCTGATCAGCTTCAAACGGAATAATTGGATATGCATTACAGATTTGTTTACTATAAACTTCATCGTTGTCATCGAGAATGATAGTATTCTGTGGTGTGAAAGAGGGAAACATTTTCCAAATTAAATTTAAATTTTTCAAAATGTCTTTACCATAGATGCTTTCTGCGTAATCACAATGATAATCAAAGAGGTAAAAAGCTAATTTTCTTTCCGGCTTTCCTTGAAGAATAATTTTCTCAACAATGAAACTGCCATAATCTTTGGTAGCGGCTGTCCATACTCCTACTCGAAAATGCTCGAAGAGAAAATCGAGAAACTCTTGTAAATAAGGTCTTTCGTAGACATTAAAAACAGGAACTACTTTTCCCTTTTGTGTTTCAGTCATGACATGGAATTTTAATCCTTCAATAATTTGATTTGGCTCAAGAGATGAAATAATGGTCGCATCCAAATCAAGAATGACATTCATTTTGTTTTCAAAAAGAAAGATTTTTAATTTTCATTTCTCCAAATTGATAAACAAATTTCTTCAAAAAATGAGTTTTTTCTCGATCCTTTTGGAAAGAAAAAGTGAACAATGGCTCAACTCACCTTTCAGGCCCATAAATCTCATATTTATGAGTTATTATTCTTTCCAAAAGGATCATCTTTTATAACTACCTCTGATTGCGGTTTAAAGATGTGGGATACTCTCTACTGGGGTGATGCTTGTTCCGAATATTTTCCTGATAACAGTAAAAGATGTTTTTTGGGAAGATATGCAGCTATTTCTTCTGATGGAAAATGGTTAGTTACAACTATTTCAGACGACAGTCCCATTGTTATTTTTGAAATAACAATATCAGATGAATTCTCAAGTTTGTCACTGTTTAGGTGTTTGGATAAAATGTGTTCGTGGACAAATAGTTTGACATTTTCTCCAAACGGGAAGTATTTAGCTGTGGATCAAGGGAATAGAAGTATCAGTATTTGGAATGCAGAAACTTGGAAACATCTCACTACTTTAAAAAGAAAGGCTAATTTTAGTTCTCAACAGGATGTTACTTTTTCTCCTTGTGGAAATTGGCTATTAGTTACTTCGACAAATCAATTTACCTTTTTTGAAACTCAAACTTGGAAAACTTTTCAAGTAATAGAGGAAAAAAATAATTACTGTCTTTCACCGACATGGTCTCGTGATGGAAAATGGCTTGTTTCTGGATCGTATTGTGGAAAAATTTACATTTTAGATATGTCTTTGATAGAACAATTTGAAAAACAAACAAAGGAATCTCAAGATGAAGAGTCTCAAGATGAAGAAAAGATTCAAAGTTCTTTAATCTTGGAAAAATATACGATATTACGTAGTATATCTCCTCCAGAAATGGATCATTGGGTTACTGCATTTCTTTTTCTTCCTGATACTCATTGGATGTTTAGTGGTGCTGATGATTGTCAACTCAGACTTTGGGATACTGAAACATGGACTTGTGTAGAAGCAATTGACGTTAAATATAAAATAAGTCGTATTGCTCTTTCTCCCGATGGACAATGGATTATCGCGACGGGAAGCACGAATCCGGGTATGGTATTTAATGTAAAAATTCGCGATCAATTTAGCATTTTAAAACTGGATGAGATCTTGGCTGTTGGCCTGGCATGTTCATGTGGCGAATGGTCTTCTTTTCTCCAAAAAGGTTTATATGATCCAAGATTGTTTCTGTTAATTAGATCTTTTCTTTTTTCTTTCTTTGCGGAGAAAGAAAAATGATTTATTTTACTAATTTTACAATTGAAGATAAAAATACATCAAGATGTCTTCTGACAAAGATTTTGATGAATGGTTTGTTGGAAAGACTGGCCCTGTTGAAAAACTTCATGGAGAATGGATGACTTACAGTCGACGTAAAAAGGATAAAGCAGTTGAGATTGATGCAAGTGAAGAACAAATTGTAAATCGTATTACTTACATTATTAAAGACTCTATTAAAAATGGAATAGTTTTGCATAAGAAGACTAAGTCTTTTTATTTTAATATTAAATCTGAAGATCCGGGATTTCATCATATCAAATTGAAGAAAGAAACATTTGATAATATCTGTACTATCATCAAAAAAGAATTTATTCTTTTTCAACTATGTGTTACATTTACTCTATTGAAATATCACCCAGATGGCTTTCCTCGTATTGTTCTTACTTTTCAATTAGAAAAGTACACTCTAGATAGTACACCTAAACTTAAACCTCGTATAACAATGGATCGAATTTCTCTTATCGAGTAACTTTTTCTTCGCGAAGAAAAAGTTATATTTACAAATGCTAAAAAATGATTTTTTATTAAAACAGTTGTTGATGTATATCAAATTTTTCATTACTTCAGAGAGTCTTCAAACTTGATGAATTCTTCTTCTGGTCCTTCCGCTTCTGGTCCTTTTGCTTTTGGTACTAACCCCAATTCAGCATTTTCGCAACAAGCCCGAGAGCAATGGGAGAAAGAACAGCGAGAGAAAGAACAACGAAAGAAGGAACAACAAGAGAAAGAAGAAAAGGATTTTGAAGAGTGGCATACAGGTAAAATTGGTTCAATTACAAAATTGCAGAAAGAATGGAAAGGAATTGTCAGATTTAAGAGATCTAAATTGGTTACAATTCAATGGACTGCAAGTGGTATCACCAATTCTCTTAAAAATCAAATTAAATCAATTATCAAAAATGACACATGGCAGTTACAATTTAAATATAAATTTCAGATTAAATCTGCAGATCCCGAGTCTGATGATGTGCAACTAAAAAGAAGTGAAATTGAAGACATTCTTCTTATTATTACATTAGAGATTGAAAATTTTAAGCTTAAAATTTCAGGCGTTTATCTTACTTATAACAAAATTGGATATCCTGGTGTTGAATTGGTTGTTAATTTTAGAGAATCGGATTCATCAATTAAATATGAATTCTCTTTAAAATCTGTATTCCTTGTCTAACCGGTGAAGTGTTTACATATTTCTTTAAAATTAGTCCAAACATCAACTACTTTTTCTTTGCGAAGAAAAAGTGATTCTTTGAAATTACTTCAATAAAATTAAACATCCTTCGAGGTTAAACATCTCTCGTTCTTTCACAAAAGTAATGGATGAAAAAGGTTTGTCAGAAGAGCAAACACGTGCTGAACAAATTTATGCTGAATTACTTGCCAAAGTGCTCGCTGGAAGAAATATTTTTCTCACTGGACCAGGTGGAACAGGTAAGAGTTATTTGTTGAAAAGATTGGTCCGTGAATTAAGCATGAAACCGGCTTTTGATTGTATTGCAGTCACAGCCACTACCGGAGTAGCCGCCTTGAATATCGAAGGAACAACATTACACGCTTGGGGTGGTTTGGAAATTGGTAATCGTGCCTATGATTATTATGTTCATAAGATTGAAAAGAATGAAATTCGTCGTAATCTTTGGCGAAAATGTAAATTACTCATCATTGACGAGGTCTCCATGTTAGGTAAAAAATTGTTCCATCTTCTTGATCATGTGGGTAAATCAATACGAATGTCTAACGCCCCAGTTGGAGGAGTTCAACTCATTTTCTGTGGTGATATGTGTCAATTACCTCCTGTTGAAGATGAATATTGTTTCATGTCACCTTTGTTTACACAATGTAAATTTGATTTCATTCGACTCACTCATCCTTGGAGATTTGTTTCCGATTTGAAATATTTTGAGCTTCTTTTACGAGTTCGATTAGGTGAACAAACACCTGAAGATATTGCTCTATTAGAGACTCGAAAATGTTCTTTATTTAAAATGTCACATGAAGAAGGGGAAATTCGCCCAACTCGACTCTTTTCCCGCAAAATGGATGTTGAAGGAATGAATTTAGAAGAATTGTACAAATTACCTGATGAAGAACATCAATACTTTGCTTTTGATTCGTTTAATCGGAAATATCAAAATGCTCCAGGAGAAGAAGAGAAATACGCTCAAATCATGGATTCTCGTTATCAACGAAGTATTCGATTGAAAAAAGGTGCTCAAGTAATGCTAAATTATAATCTTTGTCCTGAAAAAGGTTTAATTAATGGTTCACGTGGAGTAGTTCTTGAGTGTCATGATTCAACAGTTTTAGTTCGTTTTCGCCATCAAGATTATTTGATTTTACCTATTCGAGTTGATTACGAAGATGACCATTGTAAATATTCCCGTGTATTGATTCCTTTGATCTTAGCTTGGAGTATGACTATTCACAAATCGCAGTCAGCTACACTTGATTTAGTGATTGCTGATCTTGGTTCTAGTATTTTTAGTAAAAACATGGCTTACGTGGTACTTTCAAGGTGTCGTTCACTCGATTCTTTGTATTTGAACAATTTAATGCCAGAAAAAATCGAGTGTGATCCCTTGGCCAAAGAATTTGAAAAAGAGATTGAAAAGAAATTAGGAAAATAAATGGAGATGTTTTCTTTCCCCGTCGAGAAATTGTATCAACAAAAAGACAAACAATTCGTAAAAGAATGTTTGTATGGGAAGTCCCCCTCTTCCGAAGAGAGACAAAAGATAGAAAGGTTGTGCGATCTTGATAGATGGAATGTCGACTTGCAAAATTATACTCTTTCTTCGGAAGGAGAGATTCTATTTGTTCTTACCGATGATAATTTTGAAGCCGCCTTATTACTTGAAATAATTGGTCTAATGCAAAGTAACTTTGAATTAATGAAACATTTTGCAATTGAATAAACATTCTTTCTCCAAAGAGAAAGAATTATAAATATAACAACAATATCAATTCAGCATTTGATTGTTGTGGAGAAAAATGTTTCTCTGAGAGAACTGAAGTTCTAACCAAGCTATTTTGCGCTTTGGTATTGTTTGAAACTACCACAATAGCAGTTTCAGTCAAGGAGACGGTCCACCAAAGTCTCGGATCTACGATTTGTGCACAATGTGAATTAATTATATTTACTTTCAATTTACTCTCTTGTTGACAAGCTTCAATTAAACGGAGAAAAGATGAGATAAAAAACATTTCGGTTGCAAGTTCATCTCTCTTCTTGAGAAGTGCGTCCATTTGATATTTTTCTTTTGAAATCAAAGAGAAAAATCATTTTTTCTCTTCACGAAGAGAGAAAAGGTCTCACGAGAAAAGTAAATAAACGAGGATCATACAATCCTTCTAATAGAAAAGAAGTCCACTCTCCTTGACTGGCCAAACCTAAAGTAATCAAAACGTCAAGTTTAATGGCTTCAACCTCATCTTCTAACTTATAGATTTTAAGAGTCCCATCATCGAAACAACAAATTAACTGTTTGTTATCAGGAGAAAAAGTTATACGACATACCGACTTTTGATATTCAAGAGTTTTTAAACAAATCCACTTTTCCGTGTCCCAGACTTTAATTGTTCGATAATCATCGGATTCACATGCTAACCACCTCCCATTAGGTGAGAAAATTATACTTTTCACCCAACCTTGATGTTCGAGAGATTTTAGACAAATCCAATCCTGGACGTCCCACACTTTAATTGTTTGTTGATCAAATCCACTAACCAACCATTTCCCGTCGAGAGAAAAAGTTAATCTGCCGATATGATTATCACGCTTGAGAGTTTTCACACAAACCCACTCTTGAGTGTCCCAAATTTGGATTGTATGACGAGTTCCACTTGCCAGCCATTTTCCGTTAGGAGAGAAGGCTATACCATTCACACAATCTTGCTGATCAAGAGATTTTAGACAAACCCATTCACAAGTGTCCCAGACTTGGATAACACCATCGAGAGGTCCATTGAGAGATCTATTAAGAGTTCCACTGGCTAACCACTTTCCATCAGGGGAGAAAGTTAGGCTAATTACCCAATCTTGCCGATCGAGAGATTTTAAACAAACCCACTTCTCAATATCCCAAACTTCGATTTCTCGATCTCTGGAACTACCTGCTGCGAACTTCCCATCAGAAGAGAAAGCTATAGTGTCCACAAAAAGTTTTCGGTCAAGAACATTAGAATAAATCCATCTTGTTATATCCCGAAGTTTGATTAACCACTTTTCATCAAGAGATCCACCCACCAACCTTTTCTCGTCGGGAGAGAAAACCGTGCTTAAAATACTCTGTTCATGAGCTTTAATTTCCATCTTTCTTTTTTGAAGTTAAAAGTGAATAAAATCATTTTTTCTCTTCACGAAGAGAGAAAAGGTCTAATTAAAAAAGTAAATAAACGAGGATCGTATAAACCTTCCAATAAAAAAGAGGTCCACTCTCCTTGACTGGCTAAACCTGAAGCAATTAGAACGTCAAGTTTAATGGCTTCAATTTCATCTTCTAAATTATAGATTTTAAAAGTTCCACGGTTGTAAACACTAGCTAACCACTTCCCATCGAGAGAAAAAGTCAAGCTTATCACCCAATCTTCATGTTTGAGAGTTTTCACACAAAGCCATTCTTTTGTATTCCAAATTTTTACTGTCCGATCGTCAGATCCACTGACGAACCAATTTCCATCTGGAGAAAAAGACAAACAACGTACCCAATCTTGATGTTTAAAAATTTCGAAGCATTTCCACTCATCGGTATTCCATACTTTAATTGTACAATTGTTAGAACCACTGGCTAACCATTTCCCATCAGGAGAAATAGCTATACTATTCACCCAACCTTCATGATTAAGAGTTTTTGCATCCCACTTCTCAGTGTCCCAAACTTTAATTCCCTGATCACCAGATCCAATGACTAACCATCTTCTATTATAATCGTTGGTGAACCATTTTCCATCAGGAGAGAAAGTTACACTTTTTACATAACCTCCATAATCAAGAGATTTGAAGCACACCCATTTTTCAGTATCCCAAATTTTGACTGTACGGTCAGAGGACCCGCTGACGAGCCACTTCCCATCGGGAGAGAAAGCTACACTGTTTACCCAATTTTTATGAATAAGAGTTTTGAAGCAAACCCACTTCTCGGTATCCCAAATTTCAACTGTATGATTATCAGATCCGCTGACGAACCACTTTCCATCAGGAGAGAAAGCTGCACTGTTTGCATAACCTTCATAATCAAGAGTTTTGAAGCACACCCATTTTTTAGTGTCCCACACTTTGACTGTACGGTCAGAGGACCCGCTGACGAGCCACTTCCCATTGGGAGAAAATACCATACTTAAAATAAACTTTTCATAAGCTTGAATTTCCATTTTTCTTTTATCTTAAGAGTGAGAATGTAAAATCATTTTTCTCTTCACGAAAAATGATTTTTCTCACGAACAAATTAAATCTTTTCAAGTAGTTCACTTTTCCAAAATAATATAATGTTTCTCATTTATTTGCTTCAAGTTGAGTCGCGAATTGAAATCCTCGCTTTTCGAGAGGAGGATGAATATGCTACCAATTTATTTCGTTTCCTCCGTCGGATAATGAAATATATTTTGTTGGCTAAAGTTGAGGAAATGAAAGGAAAATACTATCACCTCTATTCCTGTCAAGATCTCAATTCACGGAGATACAAACTCTTTTTTGATGATGAAAGTGACCATCTTCCTTCGTTGCGGGGAGATTTTCCTGCCTTCGAATTGAAGGAAAATGATCCTCTTCGAGAGAGGAAATGGCTGCGAGAATCTCGTGGACCTTCTGCCAGTATTAATATTCTTACTACATCAAAAAAGGAAGCTCAACCAGTTGTAGCAACTCCTGTTAGAACGAATGAATACAAGCCAATTCCGGCGAATGTTAGTGCATCAACCTACAATCCTTTTGATCTACAATATCCCCCATTTTCAAAGAGTAAAAGAACCAAAAGAATTTTTTCGGATTCTTGGCGGTCACCTTTTTAATTATTTCTTTTCCCGTGGGAAAAGAAAATTGAAACTTTTTACGGGGGAAGTTATCTCATTTTAATTCGAAGAAAAGTTACTTTTCTTGCACCGAAATGAATTTTCTTCTCCAGCGAAAGAGTACAAATCAAGGAGAGATGTCTTTATCTCGATATGACCCAACCGATGAAACGGCTGCCACATTTGTATCTCTCCTCCATCCTCGATATGCGTCCGAGTTTTTAACAAAACCAGACCAAGCTGTTATTTTACCCGTTGTCGAGAAGATGAACCAATACATTCATCTTTACAACAAAATCTCGTTGGAGGTTACACTTCATAATCGGAGAAAACAGCAATGTATTTCATTTCCAGATGTACAAACAAAAGAAGTGTTTTTGCTCTTTTCAAGTAATGATGCAATTGCCCCATCATTGAATTCCTCGTTTGAAGAATCTGGAAAGGAAATTCTCATTACTGGAGAAAGCGATCCTACAATTAAATGGGCAAAAGTGGCCACTTTTTCAATTGGGCAAATTATTGATTTTTGCGGGCCTACTCTTCATACAAAAGTTTCTTCAGAGAAAATGGGGACAGAAAGTAAAGAACCTTTATTTTCAAAAAATTTTAAAACTCAATAATAACTTAAATATTTCTTTCTCTTTGGAGAAAGAAAGGTGTCAATGAATTTTCAACTTTTGTTTCCCAAATGTACTGGAACTTGGAAAGAAGTAAATTTAAATTTTGAATACATTTCTCATTTCCCAGAATTGAATATGCACAAGATTTCTGACCAACTGAGTTTGTTGGAAAAAGTTGCTTCTAAAAATAAAGAAAGAACCTTTGGTGGATTCTATGAAGATCGAAGTCAGTTGTGGGAAGGTTTCGAAGAAGATCATAAAACTATGATTCATCTCGGTATTGATTTTAATAATTTAGCTCCCGGTACTCGAGTGAATTCAATTTCAGATGGAAAGATTTGTTCCATTTTTGAAGATACTTCAAAAAAGAATGGATGGGGTACCAAGGTAATTGTTGATTCGGAAGAACATTATTTTCTTTATGGACATCTCATGAATGTCAAGTTGCAGCAAGGAGATACTATTTCTCGAGGAACTTTACTTGGTGAAATTGGTACTCCAGAAGTAAATGGAGGTTGGTTTCCCCATCTCCATTTACAAGTAATGAAGAAAAAAGAATTAAATTTACCTCTTGTGGAGGTTGACGGGTATGAATTTTTTCCTGGAGCAGTTCAAGGAATTGTTAATCCGTTGGATTTTTTAAGAAGTCATTAATCGAGAGTTTCAAGAATTTTGTCAACATCAGGCTTTTCTGTTTGCATTTTTAATACCTCAATTTGAGATTCAGGATCTTCAATCGATCTTTTAAGATGCTCTTGAAGATCCGAAAGAATAGGATCCCAATAATCAATTTCAGCGTCTTCTTTAGATTGTTTATCTTCAAAATGAACCCACACTAACAATGTTTCTTCTTTTCCTTCATCTTCGAAGTAAATTCCCAATTGAACGTAACACATCTTTTATTTCTACCCAGGTTTTTTAATCCTCTAAAAAAATGTTTAATCAATTTGTAGATGTTTAACCTGGAAGAAATCTACTCAAGATGTTCTTCGTAATCAAATTCATCTGGATCCTCGTAAAATTCAACTTTAAAACCTCCTTGATACGTACCGGGAATAGGACAATCGATATTTCCAACGGAAATTTCCGCGGGAAGACCGCGTGGTAATTTTTTGACCAAAAAATGGTATCCACCCCGGGTTGTAATAATAATGGGGTTCTTCAGTTTTTGACGAATGAAATCAAATTCTTTCTCTTCTTTTGTATCAAGATCAATGGAATACCATTTCATTTCTACTCGACTTCGGCGAAGACAACTTTGCCACTTCCGTTGAATCTTGACTTCTTCTCCGTTGAGAGTTGCCGATAGAAGTTCAGATAAAAATTTCTTTTGTGCCTTTTTCCGGTCAAGACAATTTGTGTTGCTATACATTACAAATTTATCTCTTTCTGAAACACTCCATAGAAAATTTCTCATCATAAAGTCTAGATTTTCAACTTGTTCTAAAAAGTCTCTCGGTTCTTCAATCCAAGCATTGAGAATTTTTTCTCGTTTGTCGCTACCTCCATATTTTTTACGGTCACAACAAAAGAGAATCGTTTCACCTTTTAATTCAAGAAGTTGAGCAAATTTTAAGATATCATTTCGATCATGAATGAGAGATAAAGTCATTGTATACAATTTCGTTGGTGAAATAAATTGATTGTTTGAAATAAACAAAAAGGTTTTAAATGGAAGTCAAAGAAAATATTTCAATTACATCTCTTGATGCAAAAGATGTAGAATATATTTATCTTTTGCATGAAAGAGAATTTCTCCGTTTGCAGCAACCTATATTTAAATTGGGAAAAACAAAACAATCCCACAACAAGAGAATGTGTGGATATCCGAAAGGAAGTCAACTGTTGTTACAAATTTTGTCGAATAATTGTGATGAAGATGAAAAGAAATTACTCACTCTTTTCCGACAACAATTTAAACCAAGAATTGATATTGGAGCGGAATATTTTGAAGGTGATCGCGATCAAATGATTGTGTCTATCGTTCAAAATGTAGACTTTAAACGAAAACAACCACAACAAATTACTCTTCAAGTTTCAGAAACTCCCTCAGGAATTAAATCTTATATTATTATTGACCAAGATAAAACACACGTTTTAGTGGCAAATAACTGTGAGACAGAACAGAAAAAAGATGAAGAACAAAATATATTTGGAATGAAGGAAAAAATAGTCCTTCGTTTTTTAAAAGAAAGATGTGTTATTTTGTCAAAAGAATCTCGAGTTATTGAATTGAAAGAGGTTGAAGAAAAGAAAAGATTTGCCTATCAATTGTCTCATACCAAGAAACTCACTCTTTATGAGGCGTACAAAGAGTTTGATTCAAGTCAAAAAAAGCTTAAAGATGTTGACTTTTACACTCAATTAATTGAATATGGTTTTGAAATTAAAAAAGGAATTAAACCAGCTGGGTTTAAGTCTGGATATGACGCCTTTCTTGGCATTCTTTTACAAGAGAATATAATTGATCCATCTACTCATTAAATTATTCTTCAGCATTAATTTCCCTTGGGAAATTAATACAACAATGGTGGTCCGTATGGATTGACCATCACCGGATCTACTTGAGCCGCCAACTTTCGCTTACTTTCAAACAATCCTTGTACTGGAGGAAGGTTATTGGCAGCAGGAATATTCCACATGGTGGGAGTGGCAGAATAATGATAACGATTTTTAATACCATAACTTGGATCTCCATAAGCCAAATTTTCTGTTAAATTGCTAACAGGAATGTCAGCCAGTATAACTTCGGGTAATTTATTTTCCAATAAAGCTAATTCATTATGAGCATATTTGTGTAAATTGCTCACTGCAGTAGCATCCATTGTTACATTAAGATCGTATTTATCTTTCAATTTGGTCTTACTTTCGATTACCAATTCAACTGGAGACGTCATGCTCGCTTGTCGTACGGTCCAGGTGTAGTCTTTCAATTTAATGGTTTTTCCTTGGAAAGGAATTTCAATCACTGAATGAGCCGCAGCCGCCATTGCAACCGCCATAGGATCTTTTAACTTTAAAGGAATGGTAATTTCACCATCTGAAATAACTGTTTTGTGGACAGGAGTTAACAAGGTAATCAAATCGCGGTCATGAACGTACTTAATGGTACGAACTCGAGTGGAAGTACTTTCTTCGGTGGGAGCCACCGATCCTTCCATTGCTGAATAAGGTTTAAAGGTAACGCTTGGTTTAACAGTCAATGAAGATTCAACTCGTTGAGACAAATTATACACGGCTGAAGGAGTGACAGTCGTAGCAACTCGATTGGTCAAAGCTCGTTGATTAGCCGAGAGAGGATGGTTAATATCTTCGAAAGGTGTTTCTGCAGGAAATTCAAACGCTACCTTTGGTCGAGGCTGTTGTGCATAATAATCCATTGGTAAGCGCGCGTTTTTCCATTCAAAGGTAAAACCTCCCGGAGGATGGTAAAAAGGTTCTCGTGCCATCAATCCACGACCAATTCCAGTAGGTTGTTTCAAGGCTGAGTTCAAATAGACACTTCCGGCTTGTCCCATTCCTTGGGCTGGATTGTTGGCACGGGGCATTTTTCGAATATATTCTGCCATTTCACCGTTTTCCATATTGTGTGTAACTTCTCCTGTGTCAACACGGTCATTACGAGGTGCCATCCGTTGTTCATATGGTTTAATCCCAACACTAATTGGTTCAAGATTTTCCGGATTCAAATCATTCACTTTTGGTCGACCGAACATTTTATTGGAAGAAAAAATGCTTAACCAATTCGAAGAATCCGAAGAATGTTTAATTAGAGAGGAAAAAATTGATATCATTTTAATTTTTTATATTTGTAACTAAAATGGATCCAGTCCTCGCATCTTTCATTCAAGGGTTTCGAACCCTTGACCGAGAGACTCCTTATAATTTCGTCAGTACTCTCCGGCCGAAAGGTCGGTATTTATTTGACCGACGCCCCTTAGAAGAATTTATGAGATTGTATTGTGAGCGACTTTGGAATGATCCGAACATGATGTCAGGGTTGGGTGAAATGCCTCTTGATTATTCTATGTTAGTGGTAGATGCTGATTTGAAGAAAACCTTGGTTGAAGTTGAAGAACTATACAAGAAAGCCGTTGAAGGTTTGAATGCACCTCCCTTTAAACAAATTGATGAGCATGGAAATGTGATATATCAACCTCTTTATTTATATAATCAAGAGCAAGTTCGTTATGTTATTTCTTCTTATCAAGCAATTATGCAACAATTAACGCTTAAATTTGAGTCGAAACATGGAATTTGTATTCTTTTAGAAAAAACGCCATATGTTTGTGATGATTATATGAAATCAGGCTTTCATCTTGCGTTTATTAATTATTTTTGTGAGAAATCAATGATGGACGCTTATCTTATTCCTCGCATTGTCGATAAGGTGAATGAAGTGAAAATGTTTGCTAATCTCGGTTTTGTCAATACGAGTGATGTATTGGACATTTCCAAGAAAATGCATCATGCAAAACCTTGGATGATGTATGGTTCGCGCAAGAATGAATTTTCTGGTTCTTATCGTGTGACAAAAGCGTTTGGTATGAATGGAGTTGAAATTTCGTTGGAAGAAGCTTTTCGCGATTACAAATTGTACGATCATTTTCAACAGCCAATTGACATTACACAAAATCGAGAATTTCATTATCCTCGAATTTTCAGTGTCAATCCAACTTATCGTGATATTGTAGAGATTTTCCCTACTTTTGATGCACGAGATATTGGAGTTGAAGTGAGTGTTGAAAAGAAGCATAATGATCATAAACCCGATCTTGATTATGAAGAACGTATGAAATTGGCTCGAGCTCTTGTTCCTTTATTGGACCCAGTTCGAGCAGAAACATATGATTCCTGGATTGAAATTGGTTGGATCTTAAAAGCCATTAGTGAAGGTTCGGAAGAAGGTCTACAATTATGGAATAGTTTTTCAGAGTCTTCTGAAAAATTCAATGATGCCAGAAATATGAAAGAATGGGCGAAAATGTACATTGGAGATTATACTGTTGGTTCTTTGAAACATTATGCCAAGCTTGATTCACCCGATGAATATCGAAGTTTAATGGCAGAGAGATTTACGGCTCGTATTGATGAAGCTTCTATCTCTCGCACGCACAACGATTTAGCCAAGGCTTTATATGAGCAATATTCAGAAGAATTTGTTTGTGTATCCAAGAAAAAGAATATTTGGTATCAATATCGCGATCATCATTGGACTCCTTGTGAAGAAGGTGTTGAATTGAGTAAGAAAATTTCCGATGAACTTGCTCTGCATTACACTAAGCTCCTTAAAGCTTACTTCGATGAAATGAATTTGCAAGGTAATGAAGCCAAAATCAAAGACTATCAGGCTAAAACCAAACTTATTTCCGACTTGATTTTCAAGCTGAAAACAAATTCTTTTAAGAATTCAATCATGAAGGAATGTGCCGAAGTGTTTTATGATCACGAATTTATGAAGAAGATTGGTCAAAATAAGTATTTAATTGGACTCAAAAATGGTGTGTACGATTTGAAAGAGTATAAATTTCGTGAAGGTCGTCCCGAAGATTATATTTATCATCAAATGCCCATTTGCTTTCAAGAATTTAATGAAAATGATCCTTGGGTGATTGAAACGCAAACCTTTTTTGAAAAAATTTTTGTCGATGATAGCATTCGGGAATATTTTTTGGATCGAATGGCAGAAGTGTTAGTGGGAGGAAATAAACGTAAACATGTTTACTTTTGGACTGGACGAGGTAATGCTGGAAAATCAGTGACCATGGAATTATTTAGTAAAATGTTAGGTGAATATTACAAAGAAGTACCCAATTCCGTTTTCGTAGGAGAAAAAACTAAAACAGGACAAGCTTGTCCTGAATTGGCTCGAACTGACAAAGGAGTACGTTTAGTTTGTACACAAGAACCAAACAAAAAGGATCGTATTAATACTGGAGCTACCAAAGAATTATCGGGTAATGACAAAATCTTTATTCGTGGTTTGTACGCAGATGGCGAAGAATTTTTACCTCTTTTTAAGATGGTAATGATTTGTAATGATCTTCCCGACGTGACTGCCAATGATCCCGCGTTTTGGAATCGTGTTCGTGTTATTAAATTCAATAGCAATTTTTCTTACAATGCTCCTGCTACTGAAGAAGAGCAATTTGAACGGAGAATCTTTCCTCGTGATGATATGTTACCGGAAAAAATTCCCAAAATGATTGAGCCATTGTTTTGGATTTTAGTTCAAAGGTTAAAGAAGATTAAATCGGTTATTTCCGAGCCAGCGAGTGTAAAGGAGGCAGGCGAGAATTATCGTCGGTCACAAGATGTGTATAGTAAGTTTATTGACGAGAAAATTATTGTCGATGAAAAGGGAGTGGTTAACGTGAATGAATTGTACATTCATTTCAAGGATTGGCATAAAGCCACTTACAACAATGGGCGCCCTCTTCCTTCGAAAGATGACATGTTTTCCAGTATTTCTGATATTTGGGGAAATGCAAATAAAGTTACTTGGACTGGCTATCGCTTACGGACAGAGAAAGATGATGTGGCTGAAGGTCGAGCGGAGAAACATACTTCATTTGATTTAGCCAAACAATTAAAACTGCCCATAGGGATGGTTAATCCTCTAGCTGCAAGAATGGCTGCACCATTGGGATGATTTATTTCCTTGAGAGGAAATAAAATTATTTCTA
>CALMMZ010000050.1 GCA_937868685.1 uncultured bacterium
GCCTTAGTGTAATTCTTTGAGGTCTTCATGTGAGAAGATTTTTTCTTTGAATGAATACCAGGTCTCTTTTTTTTGTTGCTAACTCTAAGGATAGAAACTGGGGCTGATTTTGATTTTGCTGCTGCCATTTTTTTTGTTATTGTTTGTTTCTAATAAATATGAAAAGGAAACAAAAGTTCAGAAAAAAAAGAAACCCCACCAGATAGCGATTGAGGTGGGGCTTCAACTGGATTTCGCCAGCTACGGTCCTAAGAACGTATATTTTAAATGTGTATTATCGGCTTCTGCCGTGTTTAAGGTCGTTGAAATATTGCCAGAATCCCTTGTATGCAATAACCATGCAAACAATTGGGGGTATAATAAGCCCAAGAACTGCAAAAGTAGCACCCAATCCACCTTCATCGTTATAGTTATCTTGAACAATTTCAACCAATGTATTAAACTTAAATATTTCAACTAAAGTTGCAATAAATACAACTGTGAAAATTTGGATATAATGATTTTGCTACATAAGCGCAAACCAGAACTTAAATGAGTTCTCGAAGTTGATGTCTTTGTCGGTCTTAAACCAACTTGATTGTCTCTTTATCATATTTATTTTCCTATACCTGTGTAAATTAATTTAACTGAACCAGCATCAACTTTTGAAATATTGAATAGCCACTCAGTTCCAAGATTATCAGTAGCAGATAAAGAATTATCTACAACTCTAAGATTCTCAAATTCTTCATTTATACTATCAAGAATAGAATCAAATCTCTTTTTGTTTCCAAAAAGTTTAACATGAATTGGTTCCATGTTTTCAACAACAATCTTTTTACCAAGAAGTTTTTTAGACTCTTCAAGGTTTTCTGGGTAATTTGCAGGTTTTGCATTTGTACCTTTTCCAATTGTATGAGAATGACCAATTCCTTCTTCTATACCATCTTCTTGAAGGGTTTCAGGATATCCTTCTGGTTTTGCATTTTCACCATGTCCTATTGTGTGAGAATGTCCCATACCCTCTTCCATTTCATCTTCTCTTACAACTCTTTGTGTATCTCTAATAACAATATCAGTTGGCATAGATTTACCTTTTGGAGCATTATCAGTAATCCAATGTACATCTACAACAAGTTCTCCATTGCCGTTTACACCAAATCTTGCAACCTTACCAACAGCCCCTGTCTTAAGGTCTTCTACTCTTGCCATAAGAGTGATTGGTTGTCCTTCAGCATCCTTAGGTCTGCTAATTTTTGTTTTTGTATTAACATTAGGGTTTTCAACATAAGGAGAAACTTCATTTAAGTTAATTCCTTCAATTTTAAAATCTCTTTTCATAGTTTTTTCAAGTATTTGTGCTGCCTGAGCGTAATCGTAATCTTTTAATGTGTAAAATGCATCTTTTAAGTAGTGATAAAGACTCTTTGTGTCAAAGTGAGGAAGTTCTATTTCAGATTCTTCACCTTCATTCATGTGGGACAATATAGAATATTGTTTATTTATTGCAATTGCAACGTCATGAGGAAACCCTTCAAATCCAGCTCTCTTGCCTTCGCCGCTTGTATTGTCGATTGGGAAATCTTCAATCCATAACATATCCCCATCAATTAACCAAGCAGTAAATGGTTCGCCGTTTATTTTGATATCTGCATAAGGTCCTTGATATTTATCAAAAC